>CANRHG010000056.1 GCA_947630385.1 uncultured Eubacteriaceae bacterium | reverse complement strand
GTAAAAATCTCCGTTTCCGGGATCTTGCCGTTTCTTTTGCTCATTACTCTCACCGGCAGCTTTAGGATCATCCGAAAAGGTTCCGGACACGGTTTTTGGTTTTCGTAAGTATAGTAATCTTTGTTTAGGGGTTCATCCCCTATGTAAAGAACAAAAACGTAATTTTCGACTTCAATTGGGTTATAATTGTTAAGGGACTCCAGTGCTTTAGTATTGCTAAGAAGCTGGTAATTCCCAAAGCGGTCTAAATTTTTACGGTCCCAGGTTGACTGGGCTTCAAGACCGATTAGCCAGCCGGGGCCATTTTGTCTTTGGACGAAAAAACTAAGGTCGTTTCTTAAAGTGTTGACCAAAACCGACGAGGTGTCAATTTTCTGGTAATAGTGATCTTCCCAGTCGGGATCGTCCGGAAACAGGCTATGATAAACTTGAGGCAGTCTTGGCTCCCCGGCAAAACCTTCGCTGAAAACGAGGTCTTTGGCCTGTTTTTTGAGTAGGTTTTCTTTTTTGATAATAACTTCCTCCATAAAAAAGATTTCATCTACCTACCTGTACTTCTTTCTCTCTTACATATTTAATGATACCCCATTTAAAGCGATTTGAGAAGCCTTATTTTTTTCGAATAACAGCATAGCAACAAAAAAACCACAACATTCGCTAACTTTTGCTCAAAACCGGTTAAAAACGAGAAACGAAACCGGTCACGCTCTTTTTAAGCCCTTCCAGCTTCCAAAAAAGGTGAAGAATATTACATCCTCACGGATTGTATTTTCGAGCGTCGTCCGTTTTGACGGGTAGGAAATAAAACGGCCTCTATACTTTTCTTAGATCACGTCAAACCTAAACTACTGGAGTTAAATTTCTTGATTGTCCTTCTCTTTTTAATCGAGAAATAAAAAGGATTCTTGTCGTTTGACCAATCAGCAACAAGAATCCACTTTGACTGAATAATTAATTTGCAATATATAGACCATAACAGGTATAAGCCACGTTCGGCATTCCTTTATCGGTTATAAACAAATTATTTTGGGACAGGAGATCTCCGAAAATATCAAAAATCCGAATTCCTCCCTGTAGACCCCAACCCTTCTCTCCCGGAAACAAAGGCTGTATCTGTTTTATGTCGTAAAGACTTTTAATCCGTTCCAGGCAAATCATTTGACCTTTTAAATTTGCTTCAACGCAAACCTGGCGGATGATTTGCCTATGAAGTTTATCCGTGTTGACCAGTGCGTAATCTTCAATTTCTTTTCCTGAAGATATCACGTGCGGAAAAACATATTCGGCTTCTTTTAATTTTTGGCATACTTCTTTACTCGAAAACACCGTATTGTCGATCGAGAAAACGGTATCGTCGATGGCTTCGAACCGTCCGTGCGTTAGCATTAGAATCGGATCGATGTTTTTGATTGTATCGTTAACGAGAGCTTTTATTTTCTTTTTGGGAGCACCAGTTTTCTTGACCATCTCGTCAACGATATAATCACTTTCGCTCGGGGATAAGTAGTTTCTGATTAAAGTTTTTTCTTTATTAAAGATCCTACTAATAGGCCCTTGCGAAGTAAGCCATTTTTGAAGCTGGTTTCCCGCAGTATACGCATTTCCCATCGCCTATGGTTTCTTGTTCAGCATCAAACGGGATGCATCTGAGCGTAGCGCCGGTCTCCTCGTTGATCTTGTCTTCACATTCTTCGTCGCCACACCACATCGCTTTAATAAAGCCCGGATTTTCTTTTAACTTTGTCTTAAATTCCTCTAAGTTTTCGGCAGAACTCGTTTTTTCTTCGCGACGTTTAAGCGCTTTATCGTATAAATTTTGTTGGATTTCTCCCAACAACCGTTCGATTTCATCCTCAAGATCGGAAAAAGCAACGCTGATTTTCTCTCCGGTATCTCTTCGGGCCAGTACGACCTGCTCTTTTTCGATGTCTTTTGGACCGATCTCCAGACGGATCGGTACCCCTTTCATTTCCCACTGGTTGAACTTCCAACCCGGGGAATTATCACTGTCATCGATTTCAACGCGGAAACGTTCTTTGAGCCGGTCTTTTATTTCGTAGGCTTTATCGAGGACCCCTTCTTTCTTGGCCGCGATCGGGAGAACCACGACCTGAATCGGAGCGACCTTCGGCGGTACAACCAAACCGTTTTCATCACCGTGTACCATGATCATCGCGCCAATAACCCGCGTGCTCATTCCCCAACTCGTGTGATAGGGATAAGCCTGTTGGTTGTTGCGGTCAAGATAAGTGATGTCAAACGCCTTGGTAAAACCCTGACCCAGATTGTGCGACGTTCCGCTCTGCAGCGCCTGTCCGTCGTGCATGAGCGACTCGACCGTGTACGTCGCCTTGGCTCCGGCGAAAGTTTCTTTCGGGCTTTTAATACCGGCGATGACCGGAATGGCCAAAACGTCTTCCAAAACCTCTCTATAAATGTTTAACATTTGTAGCGTTTCTTCTTGGGCTTCTTCGGGCGTTTCATGAAGGGTATGGCCTTCTTGCCATAGAAATTCACTGGTTCTAAGGAAAGGACGGGTCGTCTTTTCCCAGCGAACGACCGAACACCACTGGTTGTATAAAAAGGGAAGTTGTCGATAGGAGTTTAGCCATTTGGAATACATCGAAGCGATGATCGTTTCGGAAGTCGGACGGATCGCCAAACGTTCGTTTAGTTCTTTATCCCCACCTTGGGTGACCCAGGCCACTTCCGGCGCAAACCCTTCAACGTGTTCCGCTTCTTTTTTCAGATAACTTTCCGGAATTAGAAGCGGAAAATACATGTTTTGGTGCCCGGTCGCTTTAAAACGTTTATCCGTTTCGCTTTGGATGTTTTCCCAGATGGCGTAACCGTAGGGACGGATGACCATAAACCCCTTGACCGGGGCGTAGTCTACCATCTCCGTCTTTGAGATGACATCGGTATACCACTGCGGGAAATTTTCCTCCATTGAAGCGAGTTCTTTTTTCTTATTTTTTCCCATGATTTTAATTAATTTCGTGCTAATATCATAAAGAAATAATCAAAAAGGTTCAATAAAAAAAGTCCCCATTAAGGGGGACTTTTTTACACTATTTGATTTCTACGCTGCCGCCAACTTCTTCGATCTTGGTCTTGATTTCGTCGGCTTCTTCTTTTGTAACGCCTTCTTTGATCGGCTTCGGTGCTTCGTCAACGACGGCTTTGGCTTCTTTAAGACCCAGGCCGGTGAGTTCACGGACCACTTTGATAACTTTGATCTTCTGATCGCCGATACCGGAGAGAATGACGTCAAATTCGGTCTTTTCTTCTTCCGCAGGTGCGGCTTCAGCGCCAGCGGCAACGCCCGCGACGGCAACCGGCGCGGCGGCCGATACGCCAAATTCTTCTTCTAAGGCTTTAACGACTTCCGATAATTCCAGGACGGTAAGCCCTTTGACTTCTTCGATTAATTGTGCAACTTTTTCACTCATGTTTTTCCTCCTCTTTAAGCTTCTTGTTCTTGACCTTTTTGTTCAGCGATCTGGTTTAAGGCGATGGCCAGAGCCCGGATCGTTCCGTTTAAGACACCGACAAAGCCGGAAATCGGGGCGTTCAGGCCTCCGAGTACCTTCGCGACCAGCATTTCTTTCGACGGTAATTTGGCCAGGTTGGTGACCCCCGCGACGTCGATGGCTTTTCCGTCTACGTAACCACCTTTGATTTCAAGGTTTTTGTGTCCTTTGGCGAACTCGTCGAGGATCTTGGCCGGAGCCACTTCGTCCTGCGAGACGGCAATGGCGGTCGGGCCGACGAAAAGTTCGGTCAGTCCTTCAATGCCTGCCTTTTCAAGAGCCCGGCGTACCATCGTGTTCTTGTAAACTTTATAATCGACTTCGTTGGCACGGGTTTGGCTACGAAGGTCGGTCAGTTCTTCGACGGTAAGGCCCCTATAATCGACGATGACGATCGATTTGGCTCCCGATAATTTCTGGGAAAGGTCATCAACAAGCTTAATCTTTTCTTCGAGATTAGCCGGCATATTCCCTCCTATACTAAAAATGCTCTCTTCACGTAGACGTGAAGAGAGCATGGTTGTGCTACTCACTCATCCTCGGTAGGTTTTTATAACGCCGCGCGTCCCTACGGTCTACGGAAGATAACTCAGCTATTTTAACAAAATAAATTGTTGCTTGTCAAATTTTATAAACGGTTGGGATTTAACTTGATCCCAGGTCCCATGGTCGAGGTCAGCGTCACGCTCCGCAGGTACTGCCCCTTGGCTGCCTGAGGTTTGGCGCGTTTGATCGTATCGATGACGGCTTCGAGATTTTCCTTTAACTTTTCGTCATCGAAAGATGCTTTCCCGATGTTCATGTGGATGATGTTGGTCTTGTCCAGACGGTATTCGACTTTACCGGCTTTGGTTTCTTTGACGGCCTCCGCGATGTTTTGGGTCACGGTTCCGGATTTCGGGTTCGGCATCAAGCCTCTGGGTCCTAAAATTCGTCCCAGACGGCCGACTTTACCGGCTTTGGTTTCTTTGACGGCCTCCGCGATGTTTTGGGTCACGGTTCCGGATTTCGGGTTCGGCATTAGTCCTCTGGGTCCTAAAATTCGTCCCAGACGACCGACTTTACCCATCATGTTCGGAGCGGTGATAAGAACGTCGAAGTCCATCCAGTTTTCTTTTTGAATTTTATCGATTAGATCGTCTTCACCGGCAAAATCTGCCCCGGCTTCTTGGGCTTCTTTGATTTGTTCGGAATTACCGATAACGGCGACTTTTACGTCTTTACCGGTCCCGTTGGGCAAAACCATGGCGCCACGGACCTGTTGGTCGGCGTGTCTGGAGTCTACGCCGAGTCTCATGTGAAGTTCGATGCTTTCGTCGAACTTGGCCGTAGCGTTTTCTTTTACTTTTTGTACCGCTTCGTCGATGTCGTACATCTGTTGGCGATCGACGTTTTCCGCGGATTTGTTATAGCGTTTTCCGTGTTTCATTTTTCCTCCGTGGTCTAGGCGAGATTTTCTCTCCCACAAATAAATTACTCGCTGATGGTGATCCCCATCGAGCGGGCCGTTCCTTTGATCATACTCATCGCCGTATCGATGTTGGCGGCGTTGAGATCGGGCATCTTCTGTTCCGCGATCTGGCGCACCTGGTCTTCGGTGACGGATGCCACTTTTTCTTTGTTGGGAACGCCCGAAGCTTTATCTAAGCCCGCGGCCTTTTTGAGTAGGACGGCCGCCGGTGGCGTTTTCGTTATGAATGAAAAGGAATGGTCTTGGTAGACGGTGATGACAACGGGGATGATCAGTCCCGCGTCGTTTTGCGTTTTGGCATTAAATTCCTTACAAAATCCCATGATGTTGACGCCGTGCTGCCCAAGCGCCGGACCGATCGGTGGCGCCGGAGAGGCTTTCCCGGCGGGAATCTGTAACTTGATCATGCCTATAACCTTTTTGGCCATTAGGCACCTCCTATGGTTTCAATTTATGTATTTGACTAAATTCGAGTTCCGTCGGTGTCATCCGACCGAACATTGACAAATTGACCCGAACCTTCCCTTGCTGCGGATTGACTTCGTCGATGGTTCCGGTGAAGCCTTCGAGCGGTCCTTCGATGACGGTGATCTCGTCACCGACAGCGTATTCGTCGAGGATCTTGGGCTCTTCGGCTAGGCCCATGGACTTGAGGTCGCGTTCGCTGAGCGCGCTAGGCTTGGCTCCTGGACCGACGAAGCCCGTCACACCCTGGGTGTTGCGGATCGTATACCAGGCGTCGTCGCTCATGTGCATGCGGATAAAGAGATAACCGGGATAGAGGTTACTTTCCGTGACCGTCGTCTTCCCGTTCTTCTTTTCCACGACTTCGCGGGTGGGGATCCGGACTTCCAGGATCTGTTCGCGCATCCCCCGATTGTCGACGACCTTATCGATGGCCGCTTTTATCTTGTTTTCGTACCCACTGTACGTATGGACGACGTACCATTTCGGTTCTTCTTCGGAATCATCGACCTGGACCTTATCCACGCGTTCGTCTTTCGGGACAAATTCCATTTTTTATAATCCTAAAATAAATGCGGTGAGTGCACCCAGGCCCGAATCAACCAGCCAGGTGATCAACGTAAAGACACTGACGATCCCAAAGACGGAACCGGTGGCTTTGTTTAGCTGCGTCGCGTTGAGCCACTGGGTCTTCTTGAGCTCTGTCCAGGTGCCTTTGATAAAATTAACGGTCTTATCCCAGAGGTTCGGATTTTCCTTACGCTGGGCTTTCTTCTTCTTGGCCGCCGCTTCTTTCTTTTTCTTTTCGGCTTCCTTTTTCTCAGCCTTTTCGATCTCTTTTTGATCGGCGACTACGACTTCCGTCTCCGGCGCTTGCGCCTTCGCCGCGGCTCTTTTCTTCTTGTTTTTACCTTTGGCTATGTTCTTTTTTGTCTTTTTGGCCATAACTATCGCGTTTCCCTATGAAGCGTGTGTTTCTTGCAGAACTTACAGTACTTCTTTAACTCTAACCGATTCGGTGTGTTCTTTTTATCTTTCATTGTATTGTAATTTCTCTGCTTACATTCCGTACAAGCGAGAATAACTTTGGTTCGCATATTAACCTCCGATCTAATTAAAGGCAATAAAAAAAGGCTCTTCGCCTTTATACAACAGCTTATTATACCATTTTTCATACGTCAAACAACAGTTTTTACGCTTAAATTTTTGCCTAAACCTCAGACGAACGTAAAAAAGTGATATACTTTTGTCAGAAAACCGTTTATTTTTTCCATTTTTGTAATGAACCTATACCCATACCTCAGCGAATTTTTAGGAACCATGATCTTGGTTTTCATGGGCGAAAGCACCAACGCCGCCAATCTCTTACAGGGGAGTTTGTTTAAAAATTCCGGCGACCTGTTTACCTTCTTTGGGTGGGGACTGGCCGTCGCCCTGCCGGTGATGTGTTTTCACAAGTTTTCCGGCGCGTATTTTAACCCGGCGGTCACGATCGCCTACACCCTAATCGGGACGTTCCCCGCCGCCCACCTCCTCGGCTACGTTACAGCCCAGATGCTCGGTGGTTTTGTCGGGGCCTGTCTGGTTTACGTCCTTTATTTCGACCAGTTTCGGGCCACTAAAGACGGTGGCGCGATCCTCGGCGTATTCGTAACGGGCCCGCTAAGGATGCACCCCCTGGCGGACTTTTGGGCCGAAGCCTTTGCGACAATGATCCTTGTGATCTATTCGATCAACGTGCCGAATCTGGCTTTATCGGCCGGCGGCGACGCTTTTTATACGAACCTGATCATCCTCTCGATGCTATATTCGTGCGGCGGGGTCACGGGGCTTGCCATGAATCCGGCCAGAGACCTCTCCCCCAGGATCGCCAATGCGCTCCTGCCGATAAAGCACAAGACGAGTTCCGACTGGAGTTATGCCTCGATTCCCGTGCTCGGTCCGATCGTGGGCGCGATCTTCGGCGCGGTCTTTGGTTCGCTGATCAGTATGATGTGACTATTTGACGACGTCGACCCAGGCCTTGGGCTGAGTGATTTCTTCGAGCTCGTCTACGCTGAGTCTTACCGCGCTGTTGGCGTTTCCGCCCGCCGGAAAGATGACGTCGTACTTTTTTAAAGAATTGTCCAGGTAGATGTCCACGCCTTCGTTGATCCCAAACGGACAGACGCCACCGACGTCGTGACCGATGAGGGTTTCGACCCGCTCCCTGGGGATCATCCTGGCTTTTACGTGAAACGTGTCCTTAAATTTCGGGTTTGAGATCCGGCTCTCGCCCGAGACCAAAATCATGATGGGCCGCTCTTCTACCAAAAACGTTAGGCTCTTTGCGATGCGGTCGGGTTCGGTCCCGACGGCTTTTGCGGCTAACTCTACCGTCGCGCTGGAGTCCTTCGTTTCGATAAGACGGTCCTCAAACCCGCGCTTTTTTAGAAATTCTTTTACCTTTTGTATGGCCATTACCGTCCGATCCCTCCTTTATAGGCCAAAACGGCGGCCGCGGCGACGATTAAGACGATAAAGACCATCGGGGAAAACACGCTCGACGAAGCGACGAACAAAAGGGTGAGGATCCCCGGTCCTACAACCGCCAATAGTACGAGCAGGCCGATCATGACCCAAAATTTTTTTGAATCTTTCATTTTAAGTAAATTTATGTTAAAATAATTTAGCTTGTCCTTATAGCTCAGCAGGATAGAGCGCTCGCCTCCTAAGCGAGAAGTCGGAGGTTCGAATCCTCTTAAGGACGCCATTAAGATAATAATGCGCATTATGCGCATTTATTTATACCAGATCCTTTATAGGATCTTTTTTTTAAGCCCAAACGGCCACTATATTAAAACAATTATCGCGCTTTAGTGCAAATGCGCTTGTTTTAATTTTTGGCGGTTTGGTCCAATAATAGTGAATTTAGCGGAAGTGGAAACGTGTACAATGCGGTATAATAGAATAAAATAACTAGAAGGAAATCGCAATCGCAATGAATCTGAAAAAGCCCCTCGTAACTTTGTTTTTCTTTTTGCTTACACTTTTCTTCTGTTTACCTGTTATGGCAAATGAAACGATAACGAGCATGGACGATCTTGCCCCGTTGCAGGACAACTCGGGCAGTAGACGGATGGATGGGCAAAGCTACGCTAATTCAAGGATACTCATTTACTACGAAACACCCGATACCAACAATATCGGACAACTGGGTTTATACAAAGAAGACTTTAGCGCTGGAAAGACCATAAGCGACCAGCTCGATCTGCTTGAAGTCAGCGCCGGCGCCGATTCCAGAGCGCTTATCGATGAGATCGATCAAAAGCCGCAGGTCAAAGCCGTCGACTACGAGATGCAGGCCAAGGCTTTTGAACTGCCGAACGACAAATACATCCCCTATCAGTACAATTATACGATGATGGGCCTCGATAAAGTCTGGAAGCGTAGCAATGAAAACAAAGTTAAAGTCGCCGTCCTCGATACCGGACTGGATACAAACTCTCCGGATCTGGTCGGTCGATATGAAGGCGGTTATAACTACATTAACAATACCTCCGACTTTTCCGACGATAACGGGCACGGGAGCGCGGTCGTTCACATCATGACGGCTTTCACCAACAATGAGGTCGGAATCGCCGGATGCAGCGGAACCTACAACGTCGTGGCCGTTCCGTGCAAAGTCCTGGATTCGGAGGGTTACGGACGCCTGAGTGACATATCCCCGGCTTTGATCGCCGCGGCTTCCGATCCCGAGATCAAAGTCGTAAACTTGTCCTTGGGTTTTGACAATGAGAACAGCGTCCTCGAGACGATCGTACAAGGTTTATACGATAAAAATAAAGTCGTCGTAGCCGCTTCCGGCAACGACGGTGGGCCGGTCCTCTACCCGGCAAGATACCCCCAAGTGATCGCCGTCGGCTCCGTCGATGAAAGCAGCAGGCGCTGCACCTCCGTACAGTGGGGAGCCGGTAACGGGAGCAATTATGGGCAGGGCCTAGATCTGGTCGCACCGGGCGATGAGATCCCGACGAAAGAAGGGGATTCCTACATCTTTGGAAGCGGGACTTCCTATTCGGCACCCGAAGTCGCGGCCGCGGCCGCCATTCTTCTTACCGAGGACGGTTCACTGAGCAACGATAAGGTCAAATCGATTTTAACTTCGACGGCGAAAGATCTCGGAACAAACGGATACGATACGGAATACGGCTACGGTCTAGTCAAGGTCGACAAGGCGCTCGAAGTCGCGCGCCAGGGAAAGACCCAGGAACCGGAAAATCCGGGAAGCACGACGCCTGAAACGCCGCAGCTGCGTCCCACGAACCTCTCCATCACGGCGCACTGTGAAAACGTCGGATGGCTCCCGGCCGTCTCCAATCTCGATATTGCCGGGACCGTGGGGAAAAACCAGAAGCTTGAAGCCTTCCGCGTCA
>CANRHG010000055.1 GCA_947630385.1 uncultured Eubacteriaceae bacterium | reverse complement strand
TGAAGAAAGAAAGAGACACCCGGAAAAACCGGCGGGAAGTCAGCCCAAAAGCCCATATCATTTTGTGACGAAATACCGCAAGAAACTTCTGACCGGCGCAGTCAAAAAGACCATCAAAGAAAAAATCGAGGATTTTTGCCTCCGAAACGGTTACAGTCTGGTTCGAATGGAAACTGACGAGGATCATATTCATCTGCTTATAGGCTATGATGCGACCGAAAGCATTAGCAAGATCGTCAAAAAACTCAAGCAGGAGACTACGAATCGTGTTTGGGAGTGTTTTCCAGGACTGCTTGGAAAACACTACTGGAAGAAGAAAGCGTTCTGGTCGGACGGCTACTTTGCCTGTAGCGTAGGAGAAGTTTCTGAAGAGACGGTTAAAAGATATATCGAGAATTAGGGATAAGACGGCGCTTGCTCCCACCACCTGAAAGGAAGTGGGTTTCCGCGCCAAAGGATTTTATGAATTTCGTCCAAAAACAAATACAAATCTTCGCCTGCATAAACATTATTACGGTAAATTTCAAGAATTTCTTCAAGCGAAAATTCCTGTAGAGCCGGATGATCCAAAAAAAGGTATAAAATTCTTCTAGGATCAATTCCTTTTTTAATGAGTTCGTGTATAAGTTGAAATAAGATCGTGGTTTTTCCTGTACACCTCATCCCGCTCAGTAGAGCAAAACGTCTTATGCCTTTTTCTTCCAGAATTTTTTTGCCTTAAAAAAGGTGGTACGCTTAAATTCTCTAAGTTTACTTTCAGGGACGATATTTGTGTTCCACCATGGATTGTAGGTATATAAAATTCGTAGGATCTGTTCGTTCTTTTTTATTAGGTTGTATTATTAAAAAATTCTGTTTTTATTAGGTTTATACTACTAATTTTTTGTTGTTTTTATTAGGACTATATTTAAAATTTTTATCTCGAATAAAATAATCTTTATATTCTGAGATTAATTTACCTTAATATTTGGATACGATTGCAATTAAAAGCCAGAGGTAAATCTTTGATATAATAGGGCAAAAAGGAGGCAACATGAAACACGGTTTATTATACACACTTGGGATCATCGCTGCCGGCGTTGGAACGGGCTATTTGCTCTCCCATCTTTTTAAAAGAAATAAAGAAAAAGAGATCGGTGGTAAATTAATGCGCGTAAATTATCGTTTCTCAAAAGTTTTTGACGACTGATATTTTAATCTTCACCGGTACGACGGGAGCCGGACATACGTACGCGGCGAATTCTTTAAAGTATTATCTGGAAAAAAACGGATACAGCGTAAAAATTGTAGATGGTTTCGCGGAGGGCAGTAAGCTCATCGGAAAGACGGTTTCAGAAGGTTACGAGCAGCTTGTCGATTATTTTCCAAAGGTTTACCGGAAAATGTACAACATTTTTGACCAAAATTCCCGGTTCACGGAGACCGTTTTACGGAGCGGGTCGCGTATTCTTCGAAATTCGATCTTAAAAGACATTGAAAAGTACAATCCAAAGCTTATCATCTCGACCCATCCGATCATAACCAACTTCCTAGGACGTTATAAGGATCATGGGCTCTTTGATAAGCCAGTGCTTGCGGTCGTAACGGATTTTATTATCCATGAAATTTATATCCGGGACTCCATCAACGCTTATCTGGTAGCCAGCGACTATACTAAAGATATGATGATCGGCCGGGGCGTCGAGCCTAAAAAGATCTTTAATTACGGAATCCCGATTCGAAAAGACTTTTTAGAGCAACACCACTCGCAAAACAAAAAGCCGTCGATACTCGTAATGGGTGGAAGCTTGGGAAGTAAAGGGCTTTTAAAGACTTTTAAGAGTTTGTTAAAATTACAGATTCCGGTCAAGATCACGGTGGTTTGCGGAAACAACAAACACCTCAAAACCCGCTTTGACGAGTACTTAAAAACCGTTGACACCGACAAGGACGTCGAAGTTTTGGGATTTACTCAGGAAATTCCTAAACTTATGAACAATTCCGACATGATCGTAACCAAACCTGGCGGTTTGACGTCGAGTGAGGCCATATCGACCGAAACGCCGCTGATCATCCCGTTTACTTATCCCGGTCAGGAAGAATTCAACGCGGATTTTTTGGTTAAAAGCAATATGGCGGTACGGCCGGAAAGTTTTAAGGACCTGACCGAAACCGTGGATTTTTTACTCGACAACCGTAACGTCATCGATATGATGAAGACGCGGATGCAGGAAGAAAAGAGCCAGTACTCCGTTAAGGATACGGTTCAACTTTGTGATCAATTAATGCTTGAAAATATCTGAAAAATTGATATGATAGAAAGGCCGTTTTCTTGGTATGTCGGATCTCCGTCGCATGACTATGATAACGGGAAAATAAAGCAAAGGAGAAATTATGATCACAAAAGAAGACAAGCAAGAAATTATCCGCCGTTTTGGAAAAGACGAAAACGATACGGGTTCGACCGAAGTACAAGTCGCGATCCTCACGGCCCGGATAAACGACTTAAACGAACATTTTAAGGTCCATAAGAAGGACCACCACTCAAGACGTGGTCTTTTAAAGCTGGTCGGAAAACGTAGAGGTTTACTCGATTATTTACGGGATAAAGACATAGAACGTTACCGTAATCTGATCGCAGAACTGAATCTGAGAAAATAATGGCGGATTTATCCGCCTTTTTTTAAATCTTTAAAGAAAATGCAGGAAACTTTTTAACTCTTGTCTTCATTCGAAAACAGTTCGCTGCTTTGGAATGAGGACAATAAGCTTCCTGCAAAAAAGGAGTTTAAATGAAAAAATTTACAACAGAAATCGCAGGAAGACCCTTGGTTGTTGAAGTTGGGGAAGTCGCGGGGCAGGCCAGTGGTTCGGCTATGGTGCGTTACGGGGATACGAGCGTACTTTCGATCGCGGGTCTATCCAGAGAGCCGAGAGAAGGCATGGACTTTTTCCCACTGAGTGTAGATTATGAAGAAAAACAGTATTCCGTCGGAAAGATCCCGGGAGGCTTTTTAAGAAGAGAGGGCCGTCCGAGTGAAAAAGCCATTCTTCACTCGCGTTTGATCGACCGCCCGATTCGCCCGCTTTTTCCGAAGGGAATGCGTAACGACGTCCAGATCATCGAAACGGTTATGTCGGACGACCAGGACAATGCGCCGGAAATCACGGCCATGCTCGGTTCGAGCATCGCTTTATCGGTATCGGACATTCCGTTTGAAGGCCCGACTGCCTCGGTCGCGGTGGGACTGGTAGACGGCGAATTTGTCATCAATCCCGTCAGCGAACAGCGTGAAAAATCCGATCTTTCCCTGATCGTATCCGGGACCAAAGAAGCCGTTACGATGGTCGAAGCCGGAGCGAACGAAGTCAGCGAAGAGCAGATGCTCGACGCGATCCTCTTAGCCCACGAAGAGATCAAAAAAATCATCGAATTTATCGAACTCATCCAAAACGAAGTCGGAAAAGAAAAACAGGACGTCACTTACTTTCTTCCGGACGAAGAATTAAGAAAAGAAGTCGTGGAATTTGTCGGCGATAAGATGCGCAAGGCCGTCCACAACGAAGATAAAGAAGAACGTATCCAGGCGATCAAGGAAGTCACCGATGAGGTCGTAGCCGCTTTTGAAGAAGAACATCCCGACGAAATCTCGGATATTAAAACCATTTTATCCGACATTCAAAAAGTCGAAGTCAGAAGCCTTATTTTAGACGATCACATCCGGCCGGACAACCGTGTCATGGACGAGATCCGTCCGCTGAGTTCCAAAGTCAGTTACCTACCCAGAGCTCATGGTTCAGGTCTGTTTACGCGTGGGGAAACGCAGGTTCTTTCGGTTACGACACTAGGGGTTCCCAGAGACGCCCAGATGATCGACGGGCTGGAACTCGACGAGACCGAAAAGCGCTACATGCACCATTACAATTTCCCTGGCTATTCCGTGGGTGAAACGCGCCCGTCCAGGGGTCCGGGACGAAGGGAGATCGGCCACGGGGCCTTGGCAGAACGCGCCTTAAAGCCGGTCCTACCGACCGAAGAGGAATTCCCGTATACGATCCGCGTCGTCTCCGAGGTCCTTAGCTCCAACGGCTCTACCTCCCAGGCGAGCGTTTGCGGTTCGACCCTATCGCTCATGGACGCGGGCGTACCGATCAAAAAGCCGGTCGCCGGGGTCGCGATGGGACTGATCAAAGAAGACGACCGTGTAGCTATCCTAACGGACATCCAGGGAATGGAAGACCACATGGGCGATATGGACTTTAAAGTTGCCGGGACCAGAGACGGGATCACGGCCATTCAAATGGATATTAAGACGCACGGGATCGACCGGGAAGTTTTGGAAAAAGCCCTCGAACAGGCCCGCAAGGGACGTCTTGAGATCCTCGACCATATGGAAAAGACGATCGCCAAACCCAGACCGGAACTTTCACCATACGCACCTAGGATCATCATCATGCAGATCCACCCCGATAAGATCCGTGAAGTTATCGGTACCGGTGGGAAGACGATCAACGGGATCATCGAAAAAACCGGCGTTAAGATCGATATCGAAGACGACGGTAAGGTCTTTATCGCTTCCGAAAATCTCGAAAAAGCCAAGGAAGCCCAAAAGATCATCGAAGACATTACCCACGACGTTGAAGTCGGCGAATACCTCGATGGAACGGTCTCGAGAATTACAAACTTCGGCGCTTTTGTTGCCATACCCGGAAACAAGGAAGGGCTCATTCACATTTCAAAACTTGCCCACGAACGCGTCAAGAACGTAGAAGACGTGGTCCACGTCGGCGATAAGGTCAGGGTAAAAGTAGTCGAAGTTGACAATCAGGGGAAAATCGGTCTTTCCAGAAAAGCCGCGCTTCCCAAAGAACCGCGCAAACGTAAAAATCGTTCACATAATGCTAAACATTAAATACGTAAATACCTCAGGTTACGAGCAACCGGTTAAGATGAGTTCCGGTGCCAGCGGATACGACATAAAAGCCAATCTAAATGAGCCTATCTCTCTAGCACCGCTTGAACGGGAACTCGTCCCGACCGGGCTTTTCCTTGAGATCCCGTCGGGGTATGAGGCGCAGATCAGGGCTCGTAGTGGGCTTGCTATAAAAAGCGGACTCGGTCTTTTAAACGGGATCGGAACGGTCGACTCGGATTATAGAGGAGAGATTAAAGTCATCCTCGTAAACCTGTCAAAAGAAGAAGCGATCATTCACCCCGGGGACCGGATCGCGCAACTCATTTTTTCAAAAGTCGTGGACGTAAAGCTCGAAGAAGTTAAACCGGACGAATTAAGCCATAGCCGTCGTGGTAACGGAGGTTTTGGTCATACAGGAATATAAGCCCTTATGGGCTTTTTTTTGACGAAATTTTAATAAAAATTTAAGCTTTTTACGTATAATTATATAAATATAGATGATTATTCGAGATTTTGGTCGACTTAATTTAAAATCTATAAAGAAAGCTTAAATTAACGAAAGGAAGTTCCAAGCACAAAGCTTGTCAAAAATTTAGCCTATGGCAAAAAAAAGAGTAATCAAGACAAAACGTAAAAGTCCTAATGCGCGCGTGGGAAAGAGCAAGCCCAAACAAAGTACGCCGAGAGACGATAGAAAACGTTGGGTCGAAGGGATCGTTTTGGTCCTCTTTAGCGTTTATTGTTATTACGCTTTTATCACCGCTCAACCGACCATCGTCGATAAAATCATTGGAAAATATATTTTAATGTATTTGTTCGGAAACGCGGTCCCCGTCGTCTGTATTTTAGGTCTCGTCACAGGGGCTTTAATGATCGCGGACCAGTTCGAGGATTTTAAAACAACGCTGTTTTATTTTGGACTCATCATCTTTAATTTTATGATCGTCTTAAGTTGTTTTATTCCGAACCTCAACAATTTCAAGATCGTCGATTTGTTTTCGATAGCGATGTACGGGGGATACGGCGGGATCGTCGGCATAATTTTTGCCTATTTGTTAAATACGATCCTAACCCCGATAGGAACGGCGATATTAGTGACCGTTTTGACCTTTGTCGAGCTCTTTCTTATCTTTAAAGATAATTTTCCAAACATTTACGCCAAAGCAAAAGAGGACGATTTTGGGGTGACCACGCTTAAGGATAAGTTTTTAGATATCCGCGACGATCTGGCCCAAAAGAAGCGCCTTAAAGAGGAAAAAGAAAAGAGCGAGAATATCGAGCCCGAGGAGCTCGAGATCGACGAAGAAGAGATCGTCGATTATCCGGTCGATGATTCGGTAGGGATCGTCGAGCCGATCGAGGTTGAGGAAATCGTCGAAGAAAAGCCAAAACGGGTAAAGCGGACAAAGACCACCGATTATCTTCCACCGCCGACGGACCTTTTAGCCAAGCCCAGCGGAAAGAGCAAAGTAAACGAGTTAGAGATCAAGGGTAACGCCAAACGGATCTTAGAGACCCTCGACAATTTTGGGGTGGAAGCCGTCATCCGCAACTACGAGGTCGGGCCTTCGATCACGCGTTATGAAGTAAAACCCGCACCGGGGGTGAAGGTCAGTAAGATCGTAAATCTGGCGGACGACCTGGCTTTGGCTCTTGCGACTTCGGATATTCGAATTGAAGCGCCGATTCCCGGAAGAGACGCGATCGGGATCGAGGTACCGAACAAAAAAAGCGACATCGTCCACCTTCGTGAGATCGTAGAGTCGCCCGATTTTAAATCGAACCACTACGATCTACCCTTTAGTTTGGGAAAGACGCTCTCCGGTAATTCCATCATCGGCGACATCGCCGAAATGCCGCACCTGCTCATCGCCGGTTCGACCGGCTCGGGCAAATCGGTCTGCATCAATTCGATCATCGTCAGTCTGTTATACCGGGAATCCCCCAAAGACCTAAAGATGATTTTGATCGACCCGAAAGTCGTCGAACTCAGCCAGTACAACGACCTTCCGCATCTTCTGGTTCCGGTCGTGACCGATCCCCAAAAGGCCGCCGGAGCGCTCAACTGGGGGATCAAAGAAATGGAAGACCGTTATGCGCTCTTTAGCCAAGAACACGTGCGAGACCTAGAGAGTTACAACGAGCGCATGCAAAAGCAGGGTAAGGAACTCCTTCCGAGAGTGGTCATTATCATCGACGAGCTCGCGGATCTGATGATGACTTCCCCTAAGGAAGTCGAAAACTCGATTTGTCGCATCGCGCAAAAAGCCAGGGCCTGTGGGATCCACTTAATTATCGCGACCCAACGGCCCTCCGTCGACGTCATCACGGGGCTGATCAAATCCAATATTCCGTCGCGAATCGCCTTTGCGGTGGCTTCCAATACGGACTCACGCACGATCCTCGATACCTCCGGCGCGGAAAAACTTCTCGGCCGGGGCGATATGCTCTACAAACCCGTCGGTTTTTCAAAACCACTGCGCGTTCAGTGTTCGTACGTCTCCGACGGCGAGATCGCCGATGTCATCGACTGGATCAAGCCGGACGAGGAAGTCAAGTACGATGAAAAAATCGAACAGACGATTTCCGAGCATAAGATCAAAGAAAATAAGAAAAAGAAAAAGAACAAGGATCCCCTCTACGAAGACGCCGTTGAAGTGGCTTTTATCAACAACCAAATTTCGACGTCGATGCTGCAGCGCCGCTTAGGGATCGGCTACGCCCGCGCCGGCCGGATCATCGATACGCTCCAGGAAGACGGGATTATTTCGGGGCCCAACGGCAGTAAGCCCAGAAAACTTTTGATCTCAAAAGCGGATTACGAGCAGCTATGATCAAAGTTTACGCTTATTCGCTGGGCTGCGATAAAAACGAGGTGGATCTGGAAGTCCTACTCGGCGGGTTAATAAAAAGCGGGTTTGAGGTCGTACAAGCTCCGGACGAGGCCGATCTTATCATAGTCAACACCTGTTGTTTTATCGAAGAAGCCAAAAAAGAATCGATCGATACGCTCTTTGAGGCGATCGCAAATAAAAGGGATACGGCCAAAGTCGTCGTAACGGGCTGTATGGCCACGCGTTACGCGGACGCGCTAAAGGAGCAGATCCCCGAGCTCGATCTGGTCGTCCCACAGGACCCCAGAGAGGTCATATTAGGGCTCTACGACTTAGAAGATTCGGGCGAAGGGGACCGTTATACGACGGGACGGGCCAGCGAGTTTTTAAAGATCGCCGAAGGGTGCAGCAAAAACTGCAGCTACTGCATCATCCCTAAACTTAAAGGGCCTTACCGCTCGTTTGGTAAAGACGAACTCGTTCAACAGGCAAAAGATTTAAAAGACAAAGGGGTAAAAGAGCTGATCCTGGTCGCCCAGGATCTTACCCCTTATGGGAGAGATATCGGGACGGATCTTAGTTCTTTACTTAAAGAACTCGATAATTTAAATTTTTCCTGGATTCGACTTTTATATTTGTATCCGGAGGGTATTAGTATAGAGTTGTTAAAAACCATAAGGGAATCTAGGACGATTTTACCTTATTTTGATATTCCCATACAGCACACGAGCGATAAGATCCTAAAAGCCATGGGTCGAAAAACGTCTAAGGAAAAGATTTTTAAGCTCATCGAAACGATCAGAGAGATCCTTCCCGAGGCCGTCATCCGCAGCACCGTCATCACCGGTTTTCCCGGAGAGACGGAAGAGGATTTTAACGAGCTCCTAGAAGACTTAAAAGAACTTTCGCTCGACCGGTTGGGATGTTTTAGTTATTCGAGAGAGGAAGACACCCCGGCTTATGGTTTTACCGGTCAAATCGACGAAGCTACCAAACAGGCCCGAAAAGGCAAGATCGAGCGTCTTCAGTCCCGGATCATGCGGGATAGAAACGGGCGCTTTAAAGACCGGGTATTTGACTGTTTAATTGAAGAAAAAATCGATGAGACGACTTATGAGGGCCGTATTTACGCCGATACGCCGGAAGTCGACTGCGTAACCTACGTAGACTCGGAGAAGAACTTAAAACTGGGGGAATTTGTTAAAGTTAAGATTAACGATATCCTTGATTTTGAATTGTTAGGGGAACTCTATGAATTTACCGAATAAACTAACCGTATTTCGGATGTTATTGATCCCGTTTTTTTTGATCTGTTTTGAGACCAATTTCCCATACAACTATCTTTTGGCTTTTATCATATTTGTCGTGGCTTCCCTCACCGACTTTATCGACGGTTATATCGCCCGAAGGGACCACTTGATCACGGACTTTGGGAAGTTCATGGATCCGCTGGCCGATAAACTCTTGACGGCTTCGGCCCTGGTTTGTCTGACGAGTATCGGTTTTGTTCCGGCATGGGTCGTCGTTATTATTTTAGCAAGGGAGTTTGCCATAACCGGACTGCGCACGCTAGCCGCGTCTAACGGCGTAGTGATGGCGGCCGGGATTTGGGGCAAAGCCAAGACGATGTCCCAGATGATCGCCATTACCTTACTTCTTTTGTACCTGATTCCCCAGATGCGCTTTGGTTGGCTGTGGATCACCGGACAGGTCATGGTCTACGTCGCTACGGCCCTTACCCTTTGGTCGGGGATCGATTATTTTATAATCAACAAAGACATATTTAAAAATATGAAAATGTGATGAATACGGAAATTATCAGCGTTGGAACCGAGCTGATGACCGGCTCCATTTTAAATACAAACACGCAGTATCTTTCAAAACGGCTCTCAGAACTCGGTTTTCGCGTTCACAATCAGACGGCTGTCGGCGATAACCGAGAGCGTCTTGAAAAAGCCCTTAATGCCGCTCTGGGAAATAACGACTTGATCATTCTCACCGGAGGGCTCGGGCCAACTCAGGACGACCTCACCAAAGAAGCCGTCGCCGAAGCGCTCGGAAGAGAGCTCTACTTGGATAAGGGCCTCGAAAAAAACTTAAGGTCCTTTTTTAAAGAGCACGGTATTCCTTTTACCGACAACAACTTAAAACAGGCTTATCTCATCGAGGGTTCAAAAGCTCTTGACAATCCGGACGGGACGGCCCCAGGAATTGTCGTAAGGAGTGAAGATAAAGCGGTCTTTCTACTTCCGGGACCACCCCGGGAGATGCGTAACGTTTTTGAAAATGAAGTTGTTCCGATATTAAATGAGTTACGTTCCGAGGAGATCAGCTCGCGCTATTATCAACTCACGGGTATCGGCGAGTCCCAGGCCGAGGACCGGATCATGGAG
>CANRHG010000054.1 GCA_947630385.1 uncultured Eubacteriaceae bacterium | reverse complement strand
ACGCTGTTGGCGTGGCGCGAAAGGATCCCGAAAGTCTCACAAAGATAACTGTTGAGTTCTGAGGTGTTTTTCCAGTTTTCCTTAAACTTCGGGCTTTTCATCTCCTTAAACGCGCTCATGAAGATCCTGTTTTCTTCGTCGAGCTGATCGTCGAGATAGGCGCAGCCTGCCTTATCCTTTAGCCGGAGTTCGGTCGTTAGAATCATGGCTTTCCTCGATCCTTCTGTCCGCTTCTTTGAGCAGTTTTTTCTTTTCGTCGTAGCCCCTTAGCCGGTAGAGCTTTCCTGAAAACGAAGCGATGAAGCTCATGAAATCCTCCATCAGTTCTTCGTTTAGGCTTTTGTCGGCTTCGCCAAAGGCGACTTCTACGGCTACGCCGTAAGCGGAAAAAAGTTCTTCCAAATAAAGATTTCCAAAACGGCTCAATCGGTCTTTCTGGGTGATGCAGATCCGGTTGATCTTTCCTTCTTTGGCCAGCTCGATCAGCCGCTTTAGTCCGGGCCTTTTCTCGCTTAGCCCGCTTGAGCGGTCTTTTACCTCAAAAAGCGCCGGCCCATAGACTTCTTCTAGTTTTTTTAGTTGGCTCTCTAAGGCTTCTTTTGATCCCGTCGAGCTTCGGACGTAAAAGGCCGTCTTTGGCGTAGGCTCTTGTTCTGGCTCCCCTCCGCCGAGGCGTTTTAGGTAATCGTCGATTTCTTTTTCCGAATAAAGAATCTGACCACCCGGTGTGGGGTAGCCCTTTAGTTTTCCCTCGCGTCTGTATTTTCGTATGGTTTGTGGTGTTAGGGCTAGCTTTTTTGCGGCTTCCCCGACTTTGAGCAGTCTGTCTTTCATGAGTTAATCATATCATTTTTGACCAACGATTTGCTTTATTATTTAAAATTAATAACTTTTATTATATTTTTAAGTACTCTAAAACGAGCGCCTCACCTATACCCTTACCTCTTTCGTTTTTAAGAACGGCAAAAGAGGCGTTGGCGATGTGGCCGCACCTTCCGACGTTGTTGGGGTGAAGGATGTAAAGTCCCACAACCTTTCCGCCACTTTCGGCAACGCCACAGTGGCTTTGTTCGGTAAAAAAGGCCGCTCCTGAGTCCCTATCTAGAAACTCTTCCTGGGGAAAAGCGACACCGTCCTCAACGACTTCGTTCCAGATTTCTATCATCTTATTCAGGTCCCGCGGCTCGTAAGCCCGTACCGTAATTTTTTTATCTTTCTTCATCTCTCTAAAATTTTAAATTTTGTATATTTTCATTTTTATACATTAAAAATGTATAATTGACTTATGAAAAAAAGTAAAGGGGATAATTCGGTGAAGTGGATCGTCACGGTCACGCTCATGAGTTTTGTTTCGACGATGTTTATCACGTACCTGTCGGATCTGCTCCTTAGCGATACCTCACTTCTTATATCCTTGCTTCTTTTGATTTTAATTATCCTCTTTGGAATATTTTCGGACATCGTAGGCGTTGCCGTGACCGCGGTCAAGCCTCAACCCTTTAATGCCATGGCCGCCCAAAAGGTCTTCGGGGCCAAGATGGCCGTTGAGATGATCAAACGGGCCCCAAAGTTATCCTCGGTCTGTAACGACGTCATCGGGGACATTTGCGGCATCGTTTCCGGGGCCGTGGGCGTTTCGATCGTGGCTCAGCTCCACGCTTATTTTAGTACGATCCCCCTGGTCGTGATCTCCCTGGTTTTGTCCGGGCTCATCGCCGCCTTTACGATCGGGGGTAAAGCCATCGGCAAAGACTACGCGATCAACAATTCCGTTTCGGTCATCTATTTCGTCGCCCGTATCGTAGCGGCGGTATTTAAAGTTTTTGGCAAATGAAGACACGACTGGACCAGTATTTGGTCGAACAAAACTATTATAACAGTAGAGAGAAAGCCAAGCGGGCGGTCATGGCCGGTGAGGTCAAGGTCAACGGAAAAACCGTCACCAAGCCGGCCCAAAAGATCGACGAAGACGTGGCTATCGAGATCAAGCAAAAACCGCCGTACGTCTCAAGAGGCGGGCTAAAGCTTGAAAAGGGGCTTAAAGTCTTCGACTTTCCGGTAAAAGATAAGACCTTTTTGGATATCGGCGCTTCGACCGGCGGGTTTACGGACTGCCTGCTTAAAAACGGAGCCGCGAAAGTCTACGCCATCGACGTCGGCTACGGACAGCTGGATTTTAACCTAAGAAATGACGAGCGTGTTGAGGTTTTGGAGCGTACGAATTTTCGAAAGCTCAAGGACGGGGTGATCACAGAGCTTGCCGACGGCTCGGTCATGGACGTCTCCTTCATATCGATCCTACTCATGCTCGAGAAGATAAAAGAACATACCAAAGAAGACGCGCTAAACATCTGGCTGATAAAACCCCAGTTTGAGGCCGGAAAAGAAAAGGTCGGAAAACACGGGATCATCAAAGACCCCAAGATCCATAAAGAGGTCTTACAGGAGATTATTTTAAAAGTCCAACAGGCCGGCTTTAGCGTTTTGGGACTTGACGTCTCCCCGGTCAAGGGCCAAAAGGGGAACACCGAATTTTTACTGTTTACCAAAAACCGAACACCTCAGGAGATCATAGATTATCGTGAACGAATCAACGAACTTACCACTGGATAGAATCGGCGTTTACATCAATCCGGACAAGCTCGAAAGCCTCGACGGCGCCGAGCACGTCATTGACACCATGCTCGAAAACGGGATCGAGCCGGTCTTTTTGGACCGGCAGATGAGCCCGACGTTTCGAGAAGACGTACCCAGGGTCAAGCCCCGGGACTTTTTTGACACCGACTGTGTTATCGTTTTCGGTGGCGACGGGACGATTTTATCGGTTGCCAAACGCGCCGCGCAATACGATACGCCGCTGTTTGGGATCAACGCGGGAAAACTCGGCTTTTTGACCGAAGGCGAGGCGACGGCCACGCCGGATCTGATCACAAAACTGCTCGACGGAGAGGTCGTCTCCGAGGACCGGACGATGCTCGAGTGTACGGTACTTTTATCCAAGGGGCGTGAAGAATCGTTTCTGGCCCTAAACGATATCGTAATTAGAAGCAAGACCATGCAGCTTATCGACATCCGCGTCGAGGCGGAGGGGATCTTAATTGAAGACTTCAGAGCCGACGGACTTATTATAGCCACCCCTACCGGTTCGACCGCCTATTCGCTCGCGGCCAGCGGGCCGATCGTGCATCCGGAGTCGAAGGTTTTAATCGTAAACCCCATCTGCCCACAAAATCTAAACGACCGTCCATTTATCCTGCCCGATAGCATCCCGCTTAAGATCACTTTCTTAAAAGACCAACAGGGGATCGTCGCCAGTATCGACGGCCAGGATAACATCGAACTTCAGGCAAACGACGCACTGCTGATCAACACGGCGGCTTTTAAAACGAAATTATTAAAACTTAAAGATACGTCTTATTATGACCGCATCCGGTCAAAACTTTATGGACTAAAATGACAAAATCATTAAGGCAAGAAAAACTACTGGAACTGTTAAACAAATATCAATTAAAGACCCAGGAAGAATTAGTGGAAAAATTAAACGATGAAGGCTTCAACGTGACCCAGGCTACGGTCTCAAGAGACATCAAGGAGCTCGATCTGGTTAAAGTCAAAGAGCCTTCGGGACGGGCTTACTATCAGGTCGCGGTCGAAGAGGACGACGAAGGCATTTACGAAAACCGCGTACGGACCATTTTTAAAGAATGCGTTTTGGAGATCAGTTACGCCGAATTTATCGTTGTCGTAAAGACCCTACCGGGCATGGCTCAGGCCGCGGCTCATGGGATCGATTTGTTAAAACTCGATCACGTCATCGGGACGATCGCCGGGGACGATACGATTTTTGTCGCCGTTGAAAGCAAGGCTTACGTCCCCGAACTTATCGATGCGTTCAAGGCCCTCCTATGATCGAAACCATCAGCATCAATAATTACGCGTTGATCGACCGTCTCAATATCGACCTGTCTGAAGGCCTAAACGTCATAACGGGTGAGACCGGAGCGGGAAAGTCTATCGTCATCGACGCTCTCTCACTACTTCTCGGCAGCAGGGCTAACCGTAACGCGATACGGGGCGACCAAAAAAAGATGACGGTAAGCGCTCAGATAAGAATCGACGACGCCGAACTTTTAGAAGAACTCCTTGAAAATGGGATCGAACCCGAAGACGGCGTTTTTATCTTTAGCCGTGAAGTAGACCGCTCGGGAAAAAACGTCTGTCGGATCAATTCGAAGATCGTACCCGTCTCTTTGTTTAAAAAACTCGGGCCCCAAATCGTCGACGTATACTCCCAACACGAAAACATCTGGCTCTTTAAACCGGAAAATCAACGCGCGCTTTTAGATTCCTATGGTGGGCCTAAGTTACTAGAGATAGTATCGACTTTAAAAAAAGAGACCCAGGCCTTAAAAGAAGCCGCGGGGCGCATCAAGGAACTCCAAGCCGACAGCAAAGAATCGGCGAGAAAAACGGCGATGGAGCGTTTTCAACTCGAAGAGATCACCAAAGCCGAGCTAAGAAACGGAGAGGAAGAAGAACTCACGGAGCGCTTAAAAGAACTCGAAAAGAACGCGAGTATTTACGATGAGTCCAACCACATCTATTATCTTCTAAGTGAAGAAGAAGCGGGAATCGGCAGTTATCTGTCCCAGTTAAACCAAGGCCTATCCGAGCTAAAAAAGATCGATCCCTTTTTTGGGCCTTATTTGCAACGGATCCAGTCGATCGAATCGGATCTAAACGACCTGTCCTTCGCGGTTTCGAGTTACATCGATAAGATCGAGTACGATCCGGGCGGGATCACACAGATCAACAACCGTCTA
This sequence comes from uncultured Eubacteriaceae bacterium, assembly GCA_947630385.1. GTDB lineage: Bacteria > Bacillota > Clostridia > Eubacteriales > Eubacteriaceae > CANRHG01. The sequence goes on along the minus strand of CANRHG010000054.1, from coordinate 5,337 downwards.
AATGAGATCGATGAGCTTAAGAAAAAGTATGGGGATACGGTTCAAGAGATCTTGGACTACGCTGCGGAGCTTGAAAAGTCGCTCGAGCGGCTGGACAACGTCGACGAGCTCTTGGAAAACGAAAAGAAAAATTACCTTGAAGCGAGAAAACATTATAATGAGCTGGCCCATGAGCTCACGGATCTGAGAAAAGAAACCGCGGGCCGACTGAAGACCGACCTAGAACGCGAGCTTAAAGACCTGGCCATGGACAAAGCCAGTTTCATCGTGGATCTTACGACGGATGAAGAGCTCATCAGCGCGAGCGGCCAGGACAAGATCGAGTATCTGCTTTCGGTAAACCCCGGAAGCAAACCCGATAAGCTTAGAAAAATAGCCTCAGGTGGCGAGATCTCACGGATCATGCTGGCCGTTAAAGGCATCTTTGGGGAACGGGACAAGATCGGAACGATGATCTTTGACGAGATCGACACCGGTATCTCCGGACGGACCGCCCAGGTCGTAGCCGAAAAGATCGCAAATCTTTCCAAAAACCATCAACTCATCTGCATCACGCACCTGCCCCAGATCGCGGCGATGGCAGACCGGCAGTTTCTCGTAGAAAAGGCCTCGGATGAAGAATCCACCTCCGTTTCTTTTGGAGAACTTGAAGAGGGACAGCGTGTCGACGAGCTCGCCCGAATGCTCGGCGGTAAGGAAGTCACCCAGACGACTAAGGACAACGCAAAAGAATTAATCGCACAGGCCCAAAACTATAAAAAGGACCTGTCAAGTTAGGTTAAAATTATAGAAGTTTTATTTACGGAAAGGATCGTCCTTTCCGTTTTTAAGTTTTGATAGAAATAATCTAAGAGGGCACCATGGAAGAAAAGGAAGTAGAACTTCAAAAAGAGCTTATGGAACTTGCCGAAAAACTTAAGCGTTATGTTAAGAGAGGACTTCGCCGAAATTGGCGTCGTCGACGACGAAACAGCGCTCGAGTACTTTTATAAATTCAGGCACGGTTCTGATTAAGAAAACCGTGCCTGCCCACATAAAATCCATGACCGGAGAGCTTTTTACGTCATGGATTTTAATTTTTTTGTTTCTGATTTCCTATCTAGTAAGATATTTAGATGGTTTAAACGTTTAATTCGATTACTTCTTTTCTGACCCGAGTCATATTAACGTCGATTAAGACGATTTTTTGATTGTTTTTTAAGCTTAGGTCTTCCGGCTTAGATGGGACCGGAATAAACTCACCGTCTTCTTCGAGGCCGTAAAGGATAAGACCTAACAGTTCACGGGCGCTACCTAGCGCGTCTTCTTCGTTTATGCCGCTCGTAGCCGTATCAAGGTCGGAAAATAAAACGGCTATTTCTTGACCGACTTCGTACTCAAAAATAGCTGGATAAATATATTGGTCTTTTATCTTTTCTTTCATCACTTTTTGTATCAGCTTTATACCTTCTCTATTTCTTCCCAGGCCCCGCTTTTAATGAACGCTTTAACCTCCCCGTCCGGTACGTTGGATTCCCTTATTTTTTGAAGGGCCGTCCTTTTAGTAGTTTTATCGAGACGGTTGTCTTTAAGAAAGCTTAAAACTGTTTTGGGAAAAAAGAGAAAAGCTTCACAGATCAGCCACGCCGCAGCCATAGACGCGTCGCGGTCCTCGTACGGCCGGTCGATGAGTTTAAGGACCTTCGTAATATAGCTTCCCTCTAAGTCCCAGTTTAAATCATTAAGAGTTAGAACCTTGGGCCGTTTAAGCTTGTTTAAGTTTCCATCGAGCTTTATAAAATGCGTAAGAAGCATGACCAACGCGTAACGCTTGAAAAAAGGATGATTGCTGTCCAGATAACCTTTAAGGTTTTCAAACAAGGGCGCCTATTCCTCTTTTTTGATCTTAAAAGTCGTGCAGAAGGAATCGCACAGCGCCCAACTGTCGATTTTTTCAAGGTAAGCTTTGATGCGTTCGTTTTTCTCCAAGACCGAATCTTTGTTGTAGGCGATGATAAAGCCGCGAAGTAGCAGCTCTTCATAAGACTTATCTTCGTCCTGACGGTTAAGATCTAGATCTTTATTTTTCTTTGCGATCTTTCGTATCTCTGGAACGCGAGAGCCGAACACCGGATAGCTCGTCTTAAAGAGCTTTGTCTGAAACTCGCTGCGCTTGGGCTCGACAATGTTTTTGATCTGTAGTTTTAAATCTTCGTTCATAAAAAAGAGATCCGGATCAGATGAACTCGAAATCCGGATCTTTGATATCGTGAATGTCGTACTTGGTCGAAGCCACCTCGCGTTCGCTTTCGGCTTCTTCTTTAGTTTCCCAGGGAAGTACGTCCCCGTCTTCTTTTAAATATTCTAAGAGCTGCCAGATGCCCTCTCCCGTAAAAGAGCTCACGCAAAAAACCGGATCGGCTTGGGTCAGCTTAAGCCACTTGACCGCCTGTTCCACATCCGCGCGTGGGTCATCGATTGCCGTAACAATTCCGATGACGGGCCGGTTGACGACGGGCGCGACGTTTGGCGGGTATAGGGAATAAGGCTCGGTCGCGTTGAGGAGCAGGGCGACGACGTCGGCTTCGTACGAATACAGCGCCAGAGCTCTCGCCAGCGTATTCGTCTCCGCGTACTCGCCCGGTGTGTCGATGACGACGTCAAAATGATTGACGTACTGTGTTTTTTCGTACTGGATCTTTTTTCCTTTAAGGGCTTGGCGCAGCGTGGTCTTTCCACACTCGCTACGTCCGATCAAGATCATCTTCTTCAAGTGGTCGTCACCTCACACGTTGTAAATCCAAGCGTTTTCTTTAGATAATTTAAGATGGCGTAAGTCGCCGTCTTAACGTTTGAGATTGCTCCGGTATAGATCAGCGTTCCACTGAAACGGTCGATAAAGCCCATATCGATGTCGGACGACTTCAGGGCGATGTCACCGGCGATGACGGCGATTTCGGCCGGGGTCATGCTCAGGATCCCTATGGCAGCTTTGCTGTAATCGATGGCGGGATTTAGTCCTAATTTTTGGTACACGATTGGGTCGGGTGCTGCTAGGATGTGGGCGAGCGTGACCTGTTTTCCAGGAACGCTTTCTTGAATTATTCTTAGCTTTCCAGCGTTATCTGTATTTTTATCGATGTCGCGAATATCCATTTTTCCACCTCACATAGATTCTATCAAAATGGAAGCCTCCAGTTCGGGCAATAAATTTATTTATTCGTAAACTTTTTTTAACTCAAACGGACTTCCCTTATAATGAAGGTAGATGAGCCCTCCGACCGCGAGCACGATCCCGAGTAGGGAGATGAGTTGGGCGGTTCTTAGCCCGAACATATACAGGGAATCCGTGCGCAGGCCTTCGATGAAGAAACGACCGATACTGTAGATCAGGATATAAAAGCAGGTCGCCTGGCCGTTCTTTTTTTGATAGTGGTTTTCGTAGTATATCAAACACAGACACAGGAGTAGGTCGAGGACCGACTCGTACAAAAACGTGGGGTGGACGTAGATGATTTTTGAGCCTTCGATAACGGGGATTTTTAAGAAAAAGTCCGTTTCCGTTCCGTGGGCCTCCATATTAAAATAGTTTCCCCACCGGCCGATGGCCTGTCCGAGCGCGACAGACGGTACGACGAAGTCGAAAAAGCGCAGGAGCTTAAAGCCTTTTCTCTTACAATAAAAGTACGACCAGATCATCCCGGCAAGAATCGCCCCATGGATAGCAAGACCACCCTGTCTAATATTAAAGACCGAAAGAAGGTCGTCCTGGTAGTTCGACCACTCGAAGATCACGTAGTACAGGCGCGCACCGACGATGCAGATTGGCACGGCCCAAAGGATAAAATCTAAGATATCATCTTCCGTGTAAGAAAACCGTTTTCTGCGGTAGAGCGCCAAAAACGTTCCAAACAGAATGCCCGTGATCATCGTCAGAGCATAATAACGGATCTCAATCCCGAAGATCGTAAAGGCTATGGGATTAGGAATTGGTAACATGATTTAATTATAATCTACAATTAGCTTAAAGCTGCGTTCTTCTTTTTTCGTTTGCGCCACAAAAAGAGATTTGGTACCGTTTGTTGTATTTTAAAGCTAAATGTAATAAAATGACCTAAACCAGTTTCACTTTCTATAAAATCTTACAAAATTTATAACTTTAAAACGTAATAATTTCATAAAATTTAAAATATTACTAATTTCAAACGGTCCGTTTGATAAACTTGTGAAATAAACCGGGATTTTCCGGTTAAAAATAAAAGAGGAGTTTACTAGGAAGGGAAATTTATGAAATTTTTTCAGCGACTGTTCGTCGTGACGTTGTTTGTCTTACTGACGATTTGTCCGGTAGCCGCAAAAGCCGCTTCGGTCAGTTATCAGGGTTACGTCGACGGCATCGGCTGGCAGGGTGAAGTCACCGACGGGATGACCTGTGGCACGACCGGCCAGAACAAACGCCTCGAGTCTTTAAAGGTAAACTTAACGGACGCGGACGGTCAGGTAAATTACAGTACCCACGTACAGGATATCGGCTGGACCTCACCGGTCAGCGACGGGGCAACTTCCGGAACGGCCGGAAGCGGAAAACAGATCGAAGCAATCAAAATCAACCTCGCCGGTAACGTCGCGGGCGAATACGACGTCTACTACAGAAGCCACGTTTCGGACATCGGCTGGATGGGTTGGGCCAAAAACGACGAACCCAGCGGGACCGCCGGTTTTAACAAAAAGATCGAAGCCCTTGAAATCAAGCTCGTCACCAAAAACGGCGCGGCTCCCGGCACGACCGATATGGCCTATCTCGACAAAGGCTCCCTCGGCGGTCACGTCGTGTACAAAGCCCACGTCCAGGACATCGGCTGGATGGACGAAGTAAGAGACGGCGCGAGAGCCGGTACGGAAGGCGAGTGCAAGCAACTTGAAGCCTTACAGGTAAAACTCGACGGCATCGGCGGAACGATCTCCACGAGATCCCACGTCGAAAACGTCGGTTGGCAGGACCCGTTTACTACCGCTCCCACTGCCAGGACATCGGTTGGCTCGGCTGGGCGAGTAACGGCGCGGGCTCCGGTTCGGCCGGGGGGAACAAACAGATGGAAGCCATTGAGATCCGTCTGGTGCCCAAAGGGGATCCTGCCCCTGGCGATACGGGTAATACGTTCGTAGACTTTACCCAAGTCGCCGCTCCCCAAGGCGCGCAACCGGGACTAAGGACCGTCAAGAACTTCTTAAAGACCGCCCTTTCACCGGTCGGATCGACCTTATACGTATGGGGCGGAGGTTGGAACGAAGCCGATAACGCCGCCGGACCGGCCGCGGTCACGATCGGACTATACCCGGCCTGGAAGACCTTCTACG
>CANRHG010000053.1 GCA_947630385.1 uncultured Eubacteriaceae bacterium | reverse complement strand
CCTAAAACGGTCGGAGTACTCGATTGAACGATTACGCTATTTTGCTGTTCCTGTGGTACGCTGACCGTACCTACATCCGTAGCCTCAGTTAGGTTTTGATTGTCCAGTTCGTTCTGGAGTTGGATCAAAACGTCTTGATTGGCATTTAACGTCTGTTGTTTTTGAGCAATATTCTGTTCCGCCAGCTTCTTGGTCTGAACTAAGCTGTCGCGCTGTTGCGTCAGTTTTTGTTGAAGCTGTTGGATCTGTTCACGATTCTTTTTAAGTTCGGCAGAAGATTTATTGTCCGCTTCGATGATATCTTTGGCGACATCGTAGTAACTGATGAACTCGCTGGTATCCCGGGCGGAGAATAAATAACTGAGGTAACCTTCGGAGCCGTACATGTACGTGGCTCTAAGGCGGGCTTCACCCTGTTCCTTCTGTTTTTGTTCTTCTTGCTGAGCTTTTAAAAGATCTTGGGCCGTTTGGTTGATATTTTTATTTAAATCGTTTATCTTCTTTTCTAAATCGGTCGATTGTGCGTCCAGCTGTTCGATTTCTTGTTTTAACTGATTGACCGCAGACTGTTGCGTCGCTACGGTCGAAGAAGTTACCGCCAAAGCTGGAGACATATTAAACAAAAAAGCAAAAATTAAGACCAGTAAAACTAAATATTTTTTCATCATTATTTATTATCTCAAATTTATTTTCTAGGCTAATTTCTCTTCGTCTATTATAACACAATTTACTAATTTTATCATTAGAATTGTTTAAATTTAAGATTTTTACGCTACTTAAAGTTTACTTTAAAAGTTTAAGCTATAAATGTCGTATATTATTTTATTCAAGCTCATCTCCCATGACGTCTTCAAAGACTTTGGCGATATCATCGTTTATAGCTAGGGTGGCTCTTCGGTCCGCGCTGGTCGGTGTCTTATTGATCAAAACGAGATTTTTTCCCCTAAAATAATCGATCAGACCGGCGGCTGGGTACACGATAAGAGAGGTCCCGCCAATGATCAAGGTATCGGCCTTGCTTATCGCATCAATTGCGCCGTTAATGGTCGCCGGATCGAGCGCTTCTTCATAAAGGACCACGTCCGGTTTGACCACTCCCCCACACTCATCGCAGATCGGAACGCCGTCGCTGTCCAAGACGTAGTCATCTTCAAAGAATTTTCCGCACCTCGTGCAGTGATTCTTTTTGGTAGTCCCGTGAAGTTCAAAGACGTTTTCCGAACCGGCCTTCTGGTGGAGTCCGTCGATGTTTTGCGTTACGACGGCTTTAAGCTTGCCGTCCTTTTCGAGCTTAGCCAAAGCTTTATGGCAAGCGTTCGGTTCTGCGTCCGGATAGACCAGCTTATCTTTATAAAACTCAAAGAAATCTTCCGGGTAACGGTCGAAGAAGGTCCTGGAGACGAGCTGTTCTGGGGTGAAATGACTGTTTAGCTTTTCACTGTAAAGCCCGTCGGCGCTTCGAAAATCAGGAATACCGGAAGCGGTCGAAACCCCCGCCCCACCGAAGAAAACGATGTTTTCACTTTCGTCTAAGATTTTTTTAAGTTCTTTTTCTTGTTCGTTCATTTTAAAAACTCGACTTTCCCAACCCTTTTAATATCCGGAAGTTCAAGAGCTCTGGGATAACCCAAAGCGGCCATTCCGTAAATGGTATGATCGGAAGGAATATTAATCTTTTTTAAGAAATCTTTGACGTCTTTGTCGTCAATAACCCGACGCATCTGGTTGATCCAACAACTGCCGATCCCATAGGAATTGGCTGCTAAAAAGATGTTTTCAAGTGCGCAAGCGGTATCATCGACGCCGTATTCCAGATCCTTTGGAACCGACGGAATGATCAAAACCTGTGGATCGTACATATCGTAATTTTCCTGACCCAGGGCTTTTCCCATCAGTTTAGCCAGTTCTTGAATAAGCTCTCTGGTTTCCAAGACGGTGAATTTCCACTTTTGTTCGTTTCGGGCACTCGGAGCGTAAAGACCAGCCTGAACGATTTCGACCAACGTTTCCTGAGGAATCACCTGTTCTTTAAAACTTCGACAGCTTCTTCGGGTTAAAATATCTTCCAAAACCGGATTCATAATTACCTCTTATTTCTCCTTAAGTTTAAGTGTTGACTAATTTAAAAACGTCGCTTTGATTTAAATTTATCATACTTTTGTTATAAGTTTAACCGAAAGGAAAAAATTTTCTTAAAGCTCAAAAGTGTGGTAAGAATCAATAGCTTACTATAATGATAGCGCTTTAGCCTTAAATATAATTAAGAAAATCTTTGAGAGAAAGCTTTAATCTTTAATTGTTATTAAGTCAAAATATCCTTTGAAGATATCAGAAAAAACGTTAATTTTTAATTCAATAGATTTTATACTAAAATAACAATTCATAACATTTTAAATTGCGAAACGGAAAGATATTGGATGAAAAAACTATTTTATTTCTTAAGCCTCACGCTTCTTTTGATTCTACCGGGTACGGCAGTTTTGGCGGAAAAAGGAGGTGTGAGCCTCTCCTACAGAGGCCACTCTGCGGACGTCGGCTGGCAAGAAAGCTTCGTTCGGGATGGAGGCATCGCTGGAACGACGGGAAAGGCCAAGCAACTCGAAGCGTTGGAATTTAAAGTAGAGACCTTACCCGCGAATACGAAATTAGAAGCGAGAGCCCATGTTTCAAACGTAGGCTGGCAAAACTGGGTAAGTGGAAGTGGGACGATCGGAACGACCGGCCAGGGACTGGCGATGGAAGCTTTAGAGATAAAGCTTACGACGACGGATGGTTCTTCTCCTAGCTCGGATATTTATTACCGCGCCCATATTTCTAACTTTGGTTGGTTAAACTGGGCCAAAAACGGCGAAACGGCAGGGACCTCTGGTCTGGCTACCCCCGTTGAAGCCATAGAGATCCGTGTTGTTCCGGCAGGCTCACCGGCTCCCGGGGCTACGGACGGTCACTGCATTACAGAAAACGAAGTTTCCGCGATGAAACTTAGCTTTAACTTGACAAGAACTGGCGGCGAAAGCTTAAGCGCTACGGGCGGCGGAACCGTTGAAACTTCCGATCCAAACGGTTGGTTCGATCAGGTGACAGGTAGTCTGACTAATCCGATAATTCCGGGCAGTTTTATCAGTTATCAGGTTTTTGCGAGTAACGTCACCTGGGCCGGGTGGAACAGTTCCGGAAACCCGTCCGGGTCTGTCGGAAACCAGATTGAAGCCATTCAGTTTGAGCTTCACGGTGGCATGGAAAATCTATACGATATCTACTATTACGTCAGGGTTCAGGATTACGGTTGGACGGACTGGGCAAAAAACGGCCAGTACGCTGGCTCGATGAGCGGAGCCAAACCGGTGCAGGCGCTTACCCTCACCCTACTTCCAAAATCCCAGCCCGCTCCCGGAAGTTGCTACCGCTCCTACATCGATTTTCCGGTCGGACGTTATTTACAAGGTTGTGGGGTCGTGGTTTCTATACCCGACCAGATCACCATGATCAAGGACGAAAATAACCGTATGATTTTTGTCGCGGCCTGTACGACGGGACTTAACGCGACCCTCAATGAAACACCACGCGGAAGTTACCGTATCCTGGGAAAATCCCAAAATACGACCCTAACCGGCCCCGATTACGTATATCACGTATCCTATTGGATTAACTTCATCGGTCAGGAATATGGTTTTCATGATTCTACCTGGCGGGACGATTCGGCTTACGGGCGAAACGTTTACACCTACGACGGATCGCACGGCTGTATCAACATGCGCTTAAACGACATGGGAAGGTTCTTTAATATCGTCCGAGTCGGTGACCCGGTAGTTATCGTTTAACTTTATTGGGATCTTCACAGCAGTGAGGATCCTTTTTTAAAGGTTTAAACTGATCTAATTTAAAATCTAATAATATTATTATAGATTTACCAGAAAGTTACGCCGTAAAAGATAGTTTTACGTTTTTTTCGTCAAATAATTTCTCCCCGTGTTAAGCTTAAAGTGAGAGATGAAGAAAATAATAATCATAACTTCTGTAATACTAATAATTGTAATTTCTATAACCGCGATTTTTGCCCAGGATGCCGATCCGGTTATTTCTTATAAAACCTATCTTAGTGATTCCGGTTGGGATTCAAATTTTGTTCAAAACGGCGAGACGGCCGGAGAGCCGGGATCGGGCAAAGCGGTTGAAGCGGTGGAAATAAAAAGTGAGAAATTACCTATAACCACAACCCTACAGGCCAGAGCCAACGTTTCCGGACAGGGATGGCAGGATTATATTGAAAATAATGGAATTTTAGGAGATCCCGGTAAAAACTTACCCATTCAGGCAATTGAGGTGAGTCTAAAGTCGGCCTTCGGTTCCGTATCTTTATATAATGTATATTACCGCACCTACGTTTCCGGTATTGGTTGGCTAGATTGGACAAAAAACGGAGAGACGTCCGGAACGGTCGGCTATGATCTTCCGGTTGAAGCTATAGAGATCCAAGTCCTCCCCTCTTACGCCGAAGCCCCGGGTTCTACGGAGATTTCCTCCATCACCGGTAGCGGAACAGAGGCTATGAAGCTTGATCTTACGCTGACAAAAGAAGACGGCAGTACGGTTACCGGGGAAAACGGAAAGACGCCCGAAATTTCGGACGAAGGCTTTACCTCACTATCCGCGACGCTTTCAGATTCGGCTCTTCCCGACGCTAGGGTTTCCTATCAAATTTATACGGATACGGACGGTTGGACGGACTGGGTAGATTCAGGAAATACAGTAGAAACTAAAGAAGAACCGATCGAAGCGGTGAAGTTAAAAATCGGCGGAAGATTAGAGAATTTTTACGATATTTACTACCAGACCAAAATAAAAGATTACGGTTGGCTGGACTGGACAAAAAACGGTGAGCCTGCGGGTTCAATACATGGGAACAATCCAATTGAAGCGATCAACACCGTTTTGGTTCCAAAAAACGGCCCACAACCTGGAACGGTTTACCGCTCACTGATCGACTTTCCGAGTGGAAAGTATTTTGACGGTAGAGGGATCATTGTCTCAATCCCAGATCAGTTAGTTTTTATCCAAAACGAGGACAATGAGATCATTTTTGTAGCGGACTGTAATTCCGGAATGGCCAATACCGAAAGTGAAACGCCACGAGGAGAGTACGAGGTCATCAAAAAAAGTCGCGATACAAGACTTATAGGAGAAGATTACGTCTATGACGTTTCCTACTGGATCCCCTTTATCGGTCAAGAGTATGGTTTTCACGACTCGACCTGGCGCCCGGACGAGGCTTACGGTAGAGACGTTTATACTTACGATGGATCTCATGGTTGTGTGAATATGAGACTCGACGACATGAAAGAATTCTTCGATCTCGTTAAAGCTGGAGATCCGATCCTAATCGTTTAAGAAATTAGTATTTAATAGAAAAAATAGATAATCCCCTCTAACCCGGCTAGAGGAGATTTTTTTCACTGATTAGCGAGGGCCATCTGGCCTAATCTTTTATCGAGTTCGTAGGCTTTTTTGCAGTCAATGGGGAACTGTTTGTCCCGCATCTCAATTTTATGATCCGGATCGAACATGTTGGCTTCATACTGGGCGTAATCGGTAAACTGGTAGGTATCATAAGCGTAGAGTACTTCAGAACAACCGAACAACATTTCAAAAGCCGAGACGGAGTTTCCAAGGAGGATCGGATAATTTATCTGTCCGGCTATGTTTTCCGGCGCATTCATCGTATAAATCATCGCTGTAGGCTTGGTCTTGTTCAATATTGAGATCCGGTTTCCGTTTTCGTCTACCATGTAAGAGGTGACCGGAAAGAACAGTCGTTCAAGGTAGGCTCTCGTCTCCCCTGTCGGTTCCCCAAAGTAGACGGGAGAGCCTACGATGATCACGTCGGCCGCCATCGACTTTTCAAGTATTGGGGTTAGATCATCTTTATATAAACAGATGTGCTTGTCGATATTTTTCTTTTTCTTACACAAAAAACAACTGATACATCCCCGGTAGAGCTGTGCGTAAAGATTTATGATCTCCGTTTCAAAACCGAGTTCTTTTAATCCTTTTTCCGCTTCTTCAAGTAGCGTTACTGTATTCCAGTTTTTTCTTCTAGGACTTCCATTTATAAGCACTGCTTTCATATATTTACCTCACTTTGTTTTCTTTTATTTTTCGTACCGAATTTAACCTGGATTTAACAAAACGATTAAATCAATTTAATCAAAAAGTTTTAAACTCCAAAACGGTGAAAAATTTTTATAAAAATTTTAGACTGTTTTTGCTTTTGATTTTGATATTTTTAACCGGCTGTTCTTCTACTTCCGATACGATCAACGCGATTTCGAGGGAACAAGGGTCCGGTACTCGTAGCGCGTTTACGGAACTGTTTGGTCTGGAAAAAAGCGATGGCGAAGAAAAAGAAGATACGACAAAGGAGGATTCAGAGATCACAAATTCTACGGCCATCGTCCTCCAAACTACGAGTGGAGACAAAAACGCGATTGGTTACGTCTCAATCGGAGCCCTAAACGACAGCGTAAAAGCACTAGATATCGATTCGGTGAAGCCTAGCGTTGAAAATATCAGCAGTGGGTCTTATCCGATCTACCGGCCTTTTTTGATCGTAACGCAAAAGGACACAAACGAGATCATCGACGATTTTATCGGTTTTGTCCTTAGTAAGGACGGTCAACAAATTATTGAAGCCGAAAATTACGTCCCTATTAATAAAGAAGAAAACGGCTATCTTCCAAAAAATTTAAGTGGAAAGCTCACGATTTCCGGTTCTTCTTCGGTCACGCCCGTAATGGAAACCCTCGTTGAAGCTTACGAAGGACTAAACAAAAACGTTGAGATCGAACTACAGCAATCGGACTCAACGACAGGAATAACTTCGGTTATTGAAGGAGTGAGTGACATCGGGATGAGTTCCAGGAACTTAACCGAGGAAGAACTTCAAAATCCCATCAAAACGGATACGATCGGCTACGACGGTTTGGCGGTCATTGTAAATAACCAAAACCCTATAGACAATCTTACGAAAGAACAAGTAAGAAAAATTTATCAGGGCGATTATTTAAACTGGGAGGACTTAAGCGGTGAATCAGACAAAGATCAAAGATAATTTGTTTCGGTTTTTATTACTTATTATTGCCTCCCTCAGTATTGTTGCCGTCCTGCTGATTTGCTTCTTTCTTTTTTACAATGGTCTTCCGGCTATTTTTAAGATCGGTCCCGCGAACTTTCTTTTTGGAATGCAGTGGAACCCTGAAAAAGACGTTTACGGAATTTTTCCGATGATCGTAGCTTCCCTCTACGTTACGGCCGGCTCTTTATTATTTGGGGTTCCGATTGGCCTGTTTACGGCCGTGTTCTTAAGTAAATATTGCGGAAAAAGGCTTCACGCCTTCATAAAGCCGGTCGTAGACCTCTTGGCGGGGATACCTTCGATCATTTTTGGCTTTTTCGGTCTCTCCGTGATCGTTCCGATGGTTCAGAGTTTTTTTCACACCAATGGAAAAGGGATCTTAACGGCAAGTTTACTTCTAGGTATCATGATCCTTCCGACGATCATTTCCATCAGCGAAAACGCGCTAAACGCGCTACCGGAAAGCTATTACGAAGGCGCGCTTGGACTTGGAGCGACCAAAGAACAGGCCGTGTTTAAAACCATGATACCGGCCGCAAGCTCTGGAATTTTTACGGCGATCGTCCTAGCCTTGGGCCGCTCGATCGGAGAGACGATGGCGGTCGTGATGGTCGCGGGAAACGCGGCAGTCATGCCGAAGTCGGTTTTAAGCATGGTCCGTACGTTGACCTCGAATATCATCTTAGAGATGGGGTACGCCAGTGGGCTTCACCGCGAGGCATTAATAGGTACGGGGGTCGTCTTATTCGTCTTTATTTTGATCATTAATTTCGTTTTGCTTTTATTTAAGAAATCCTATGAATGAACCGATCAACCAAATCTCTTTTAAGAAAGAATTTACCAGTCAATTAAACCACCCGGGATCGTTGCTTCTATACCTGTTGATCATTTTATCGGCTGTCTTTACGATCAGTATCCTGTTTTTGATCATCGGCTATATCCTGTACAAAGGTATACCGAACATCAACCTTAAGATGTTCGAATGGAATTATAATAAAGAGAATTTGTCCATGCTTCCTACGATAATCAATACGCTGATTTTAACCTTTTTATCTCTTTTATTTTCCGTCCCGGTCGGCGTAGGATCCGCCTTGTACTTGGTCGAATATCAAAAACGAAGCAACAAGTTTGTCCGGCTGATACAGCTGACGACCCAGACCCTGGCAGGGATTCCGTCGATCATCTACGGTTTGTTCGGCTTTTTATTGTTTGTCGTAGGCCTCTCCTGGGGGTATTCCTTGTTGGGTGGGGCCCTTACCCTTTCGATCATGGTACTTCCCGTGATCATGAATACGACCGAAGAGAGCCTAAAAAGTGTACCGGATCTGTACCGTGAAGGCTCGTACGGGCTTGGCGTAGGAAAGATACGAACGATTTTCCACGTCGTCCTGCCGGCTGCCCTACCCGGAATTGTAAACGGCATTATTTTAGCGACGGGGCGCGTCGTCGGAGAGACGGCCGCTTTGATCTATACTTCGGGCACCGTAGCCAGGGTCCCGAGCTCGATCATGGGAAGCGGTCGGAGTTTAGCCGTTCAAATGTACACGTTACTTTCGGAAGGACTGTATATGGATCAGGCCTACGCCTGTGGCGTGGTCCTTATCGTTATGGTCGTCCTGCTTAATTTTACCTCGAGTTTACTAACAAAAAATGAATCAAGAAACTAAAGATATAATAAGCGTAAATAACGTTGACTTATGGTACGGTCCTTTTCAGGCCCTCAAGAACATCAATATGAATTTTAAGGAAAATGACGTGACCGCTATGATCGGCCCGTCGGGCTGTGGAAAATCCACCTTACTTAAATCCTTAAACCGGATGAACGATTTGGTAGATTCCTGTAAAATTACCGGTTCGTTTACGTTTAATGGAAAGGATTTGACCAAAGGTTATGATATAACCGACTTAAGAAAACGTATCGGGATGGTTTTTCAAAAACCAAACCTGTTTCCGATGTCGATTTACGACAACGTCGCTTACGGTCCCAGAGCTCACGGAATACGCAAAAAACGTGAGTTAGACGAGATCGTTGAGACCTCACTCAAGCAGGCGGCGATCTGGAACGAGACCAAAGACCGGCTGCACAAATCGGCGCTCGGTCTTTCGGGTGGACAACAGCAAAGAATTTGTATCGCTAGGGCACTGGCCGTAAAACCCCAGGTCCTTCTAATGGATGAACCGACTTCGGCTCTTGATCCCATCTCCACTCAGTATATAGAAGACCTGATCGAAGAATTAAAGAAAGATTTGAGTATTATTATAGTTACGCATAACATGCAACAGGCGGCCAGGATCTCGGACAAAACGGCCTTTTTTCTTCTCGGTGAATTAATAGAGTTCGATAACACCGACCTTATTTTTACCAATCCGAAAGATCAAAGAACCAGGGATTATATCACAGGTAGGTTTGGGTGATGCGCGAAAATTTTCAAAAACAACTTCAGGCGATCGAAGATAAGATCCTCACGACGGGAAGGGATTGTATTAAGGCTTTTAACCTTTTAAACAATTATTTGTTTAAAAAAGACACTTCGGTTTACGAGCAAATCTTTGATAAGTATAGGGAGATCAAAGCTGGGACGACCCATATTGAAGAACTTTGTATGCGCGTTTTATACCGCCAACAACCGGTCGCCCAGGATCTAAATTTTATTTCGATCGTTTTGAAAGTCACGACCGATTTAAAGCGGATCGGCTCCCAAATCACCGAAATCGCCGTTTTATCCCAGGAAATCGACCAAAACCTCGACGGATTAAAAGAGGATCTCTGTTCGATCGCACGGGTCTGTTTGGAAATGCTTCAAGGCGCGGTTGAAAATTTTCATAAACCGGATGTAAAGGCGGCCGAGTGGATAATTAACGAAGATGCGACGATCGACCGGTCTTATCTTGAACTTAAGAATAAGATAAGAACGATGATCGTTAGCGGTGATACCCTAGCCGTCGATCCCATAGACGTTTTACTGATTGCCAAATATTTTGAAAGGATTGCCGACCACAGCGTAAACATCGCAAAAAGCGAAAAAAATGTCTAAAAAAATTTTTATACTGGAAGACGATGAAAATATCCGTGACCTTGTTTGTTATACGTTAAATCAGACGGGATACGAATGTACCGGCTTTGAAAAACCTTCGCAGCTT
The DNA here is from genome assembly GCA_947630385.1 of uncultured Eubacteriaceae bacterium. Lineage (GTDB taxonomy): Bacteria > Bacillota > Clostridia > Eubacteriales > Eubacteriaceae > CANRHG01. The sequence continues at coordinate 269 of CANRHG010000053.1, read as the reverse complement.
AAGAAAGTACTGGATTCGGTCACGCCGGAACTTTTACTTTTGGACATCCTGCTTCCGGAAGAGAACGGTCTGGAAGTTTTAAAAGAACTTAGGCAGGTTAAAGCTACAAAAAATCTTCCGGTGATATTTCTAACGGCCAAAACCACGGAGTACGATAAAGTCATCGGGCTCGACTCAGGAGCGGACGATTACCTGACTAAACCGTTTGGGATGATGGAACTGCTTTCTAGGATTCGAGCCGTTTTAAGACGCAGCTCGAAGCCAAGCGA
>CANRHG010000052.1 GCA_947630385.1 uncultured Eubacteriaceae bacterium | reverse complement strand
GTTTAATACAGTGTGCGAAATTAAAAATAAAATTACTGATAAAGGTTAACAAAATTTTCTATATTTTTCAAGTTTTATGGCAATTTTTGCTAAAATTAAAATTCCGCGCTCAAAAAAGCCCTCCCGAAGGAGGGCAATTAAAGCCTCTACGATTAGATTAAATATTCCTTGTAATCGTGGTGCTTTACTTCTTCTTTTAACTGTTCATGAACGTAATCCGAATCGATCACAAATTCTTTATCCTCGTAATCGGGCGCGTTATAGGAGATATCTTCTAGGAGCTTTTCAAGGACGGTTGAAAGTCTTCTCGCTCCGATATCCTCATTATTCATGTTTTCTTCGTAAGCCATCTCAGCGATCTCTTTGATCGCGTCATCTGTAAATTTAAGATCGATTCCTTCCGTCGCGAGTAATTGTGTATATTGCTTGATTATGGAATTTTCCGTACTCGTTAAAATTTCTTCAAAATTTTCCTTCGTCAGTGAATCTAGCCTTACGTTGATCGGAAAACGGCCCTGGAGTTCGGGGATCATGTCTTCCACTTTTGTTCCATGAAAAGCCCCGGAGCCAATAAAGAGGATAAAGTCGGTCTTGACCGGCCCGTACTTGGTATTGACGATGCTGCCTTCTACAATCGGAAGGATATCACGCTGCACGCCTTCACGCGAGACGTCTGGGCCGTGGGTCCGGTCCGAACCGATGATCTTATCGATCTCATCGATGAAAATGATCCCGTTTTGTTCGGCGTTACGAATCCCAAGTTCGATGACGTCGTCGTGATCGATCATCTTTTCGGCTTCCTGTTGGATCAAAATCTGGCGGGCTTCTTTAACGGGAAGATTTCTCGTCTTCTTTCTTTCGGGAAAAATATTGCCGAACATGTCGCCGATGTTCATGTCTTCCATCGAACCGCCGACCATGCTAAAGAACGCGCCGGGTTTGTCCGTCACTTCGATTTTAACGAAGTTTTCTTCTAGGAGTCCGTCTCTGAGGTCCTTTTTGATGCTGGCTCTTCGGGAAAGTTTTTCATCGATCCTGCGTTTGCGCTCGATCTTTTCGCGTTCGGATTCCTTTTCTTTTGGCGCGAGGAGCGAGGCAAAGTCGTAATTGTTTTCCTTCTTTTCCTTACGTTTTACACCGGCCAAAAGATTGATCAGTTTTTCCTCCGCCTTCTTTTCGGCGATATCGCGAACTTCTTCGATCTTAAGTTGTTCGGCTTCGCGGATGGAGCGGTTAACGAGATCTCTTATCATAGACTCGACGTCCCGTCCCACGTAGCCGACTTCCGTAAACTTCGTCGCTTCTACTTTAATTAACGGGGCTTCTACGAGTTTCGCGATCCTTCGGGTGATCTCGGTCTTACCAACACCGGTCGGTCCCATCAATATAATATTCTTAGGAGTGATTTCGTCGCGGTCTTCTTCCGATAACTGCGAGCGGCGGTAGCGGTTTCTCAGGGCTACGGCAACCGCTTTTTTCGCTTCGTCCTGACCAATGATAAAACGGTCGAGTTCTTCTACGGTCTTAGACGGCGTCAGCTCTTCTATTTTATAGCGTTTTTTCACTTGATCTCCTCTACTATGATGTTTTCGTTGGTGAAAACACAGATTTCTGAAGCGATTTTTAGGGCTTCTTCTGCGATCTTGGCCGCGCTGAGTTGCGGGTCGTTGCGCTTTAGGGCTCTGGCCGCGGCCAGTGCGTAATTTCCACCCGAACCGATGGCGGCGATCTCGTCGTCGGGCGATACGACTTCCCCACTGCCCGAAACGATCAGTAGATTGTCTTTATCCATTACGATCAAAAGGGCTTCGAGTTTACGTATCGCTTTGTCGTTTCGCCATTCTTTGGCCAGCTCGACCGCAGAACGTTCGAGGTTCCCGTTGTACATTTCAAGCTTTTGCTCGAACATCTCAGCCAGCGTAAACGCGTCCGCTACCGATCCGGCAAAGCCTAAAAGGACCTTGTCTTTATAGATGCGTTTGACTTTCTTTGCCGTTGCCTTCATAATCACGCTCTCGCCCATCGTGACCTGTCCGTCACCGGCGATCGCGCTCTCTCCGTTATTTCGAACCGCACATATGGTTGTGGCTTTTATGTTCATTTTTCCTCCGCTTTTATTACTTGTTCTGGCTCTAACTCCCCATGATCGATGCAGTAGATCTTCTTTCGTTTTCCGAGCCCTTTTTGAAAGAGCGTTTTGTGGCACGTGGGGCATTTATCGGGGAGCGGCAGATCCCAGGTCATGAATTCACAATCCGGGTAATTGCTGCAGCCGTAATAGGTCCGTCCCTTTTTAGATTTGCGCTTGACTAGATCGCCCGAGCATTCGGGGCAGATCCCTCCGGTTTTTTCCAAAAACGGCTTGGTGTTCTTGCAGTCCGGAAAATTCGGGCAGGCTAAAAACTTCCCGTATTTTCCGGTTTTTATGACCATGTTCGCCCCGCAGAACTCGCAGATCTCTTCGGTGACCGGATCTTTTATTTCAATTTTTTCTACTTCTTCCTGGGCCTTGTCGAGTTCGGTTTTAAAGTCTTTGTAAAACAGGTCGATGAGGTTTTTCCACTCTTCCCCGCCTTCCGCGATTTTGTCCAGGCCTTCTTCCATCTCAGCCGTAAAGCTGACGTCGACTATGTCCGTAAAATATTTCTTTAGTAAATCGGTGACGATGTAACCGAGCTCGGTTGGTACGAATTTTTTGTCTTCGACTTCGACGTAGCCGCGGTTTTTGATCGTCGAAATGGTCGGCGCGTAGGTGCTCGGCCGACCGATACCGTTGTTTTCGAGTTGCTTGATCAGGCTGGCCTCCGTATAACGGGCCGGGGGTTGGGTAAACTTCTGTTCCTTATTGACCTTTAAAAGCTCGATCTTGCTGTCTTCGCTCATTTCAGGGATCTCGACGGTCTTTTTGTTGTAGCCCGTCACCTTTGTGAACCCGTCAAAGATCATTTTCTCGCCTCGGGCCCTAAAAGAGAGATCCCCGCTCTTTAGATCGACGTCGTGGACTTCAAAAACCGCCGGACTCATCTGCGAAGCGATCATGCGCTGCCAGATGAGCCGATAGAGCCGGTACTGGTCGTTGGTCAGTGAGTCCCGAATGCTGTCCGGGTCCAGATCCATCGACGTCGGCCGGATCGCTTCGTGGGCGTCCTGGACGTTTCGGCTCTTCTTGGCCGTGCGCATTTGGCTGTTGCTGTAATCTTTACCGAACTGGGACTCGATATAGTTATGGGCCTCTTCTACGGCTTCGGGGGCCAGACGCGTCGAGTCGGTCCTTAGGTAAGTGATCAATCCCGTCATGCCGCGGCCTTTGATGTTTACGCCTTCAAAAAGCTCCTGGGCCGTGCGCATGGTGCGCTGCGAACTCATCCCCAGAGCGTTTACGGCCGTCTGTTGAAGGGTACTCGTCGTAAACGGAAGGGGCGCTTTTTGGACGCGCTCTTTTTTCTTAACCGAGGTGACTACGATCGGATTTTCACGGATCTCGCGCTCGACGGCGTCGGCTTCTTCTTTTGATGAAATCTCTATTTTTTTGTTCTTGCGTTTTCTAAGTTCGGCTTTAAAGGCCTTGTCGTCGTCTGTGTCCTTAAGATCTAAGTCGATCGTCCAGTATTCTTTCGGGACAAAAGCCTTGATCTCCTCTTCGCGGTCAACGATCATGCGCGTGACGACCGACTGTACCCGGCCGGCGCTCAGGCCCTTTTTGACCTTTTTCCACAACAGTGGGCTGATCGAGTAGCCGACCAGACGGTCTAAGATACGGCGGGCCTGTTGGGAATTTACGAGGTCCATATCCACCGGATGTTTGTTCTCGATGGCCTCGTTGACGGCCCGTTTGGTGATCTCGTAAAACTCGATCCTACAGTCGGAATTTGGGTCGATCTCCAAAAAATTGGCCATGTGCCAAGAAATGGCTTCGCCTTCGCGGTCCGGGTCCGTAGCCAGCAGGACCTGGTCGGCTTTCTTGGCTTCCTTTTTAAGCATGTTCAGCAGCGGGGCTTTCCCGCGCACTTTTATATAATCAGGCTCAAAACCGTTTTCCACGTCGATCCCCATCCGACTCTTGGGCAGATCGATCAGGTGGCCTTTGGTGGCCTGAACTTCGTATCCTTTTGGTAAATATTTTTCGATCGTCTTCGCTTTGGAAGGCGATTCTACTATAACTAAGGTTTGTGACATAAATTCTCTAAAATTAAAGGGATATAAGAAGAAAAAAAGATGTCCTTGCGGACACCTTCATTATGATTCTAATTGAATTTCAATAACGGATACCGGGCAACTTTCGGCCGCTTCTTCCGAGCAGGCTTCCAGGTCTTCCGGTACGGGATCGTGGATCGGTACTGCCGTTCCTTCCGGTCCGAATTCAAATTCGTCTGGGCACAGATCACAGCAAAGACCGCATGAAATGCATCCATCGTTGATAATTACAACCATGTTTTTCTCCTTGATATTTTTAGAAATTTTTATACCCATAAAAACCATAACATTAACGTCAATTCCCCTCAGACCAGAAGTCTTTTAAAGAATTTTCGATCGTATCAAGGTTTCTATGATATTCAGGATTAAGGTGTGACGGCATCATCTTCCGGTAATAAGGACTACGAAACCGGTCATCGATAAGTAAGACGGAACCTCGATCGTCCTCGGAGCGGATGACCCGTCCGATGGACTGCAGGACCCGATTCATTCCGGGATAGGCATAGGCAAAGGAGAATCCGTCGCCGAATCTCTCATTATAATACTCCTTGATCTTGTTTCTTTCAAAATCCATACCCGGTAGTCCGGGACCGACGATAACGGAGCCGAGCAGTTTCTTCTGTGGAAGATCGATCCCTTCCGAAAAGATCCCGCCCATTACGCAAAAGCCGATTAGGTCGTCGTCCAGGTCCTGACCGAAGCGTTCGATAAAACGCAGCCGGTCTTTTTCCGTCATCTTTTTGTTTTGTACCATAATCTTATCAGAATCGATATCAAAAAGTTCAAATTCCTCTAAAACTTTTTCCAAATATTGGTACGACGGGAAGAAAACGAGGTAATGCCCTTTTTTCGCCCTTACAAAAGTATAGATCTCTTTTGCTATTTTAGCATAACTTTTTTCACGGTCACCATAGCGGGTACTGGTTACGCAGTCACAGATGAGTTTTAGATGGTCCCGCTCAAATGGTGAAGGCACGGCGAGGTGCGGGAGGGTCTTATCCCCGAGCAGGGCTTTTTCGTAATAAGTAAAAGGCGTCAAGGTCGCCGAAAAAAAGACCGACGGAACCCCGTCTAAAATCTCATCGATAAAGTCCGAAGCGTCGTGACAGGCGAGCTTTATGAGAAGTCTTGGTCCTACGCTTTTTTTGTACAGGCTAAAAGTCTCCGGGCTTTTTTCATAAAAGTCCTGTAAAAACAAAAAGGTGTAGATCTGTCTGGAACATTCCTGATAGTAGGCGGAAAGTTCGGGATCTAAAACCAGATTTTTCTTTTTGACCCGGTTAAAAAAGACCATCGCAGAAAACTGGAAAGCGCTAAGTTTTTCAAAAAGTAAGTCGGTCTCGCCTTCTAAAAGCTCGACCGGCTCTTTGTTTTCTTCGTTTAAGTCTTCAAAGACGTCAATGACCTCTCTCGTAGCCCCTATTAGCTTTTTATAAAAAGCATGGGTTTGGTTTTTCTTTAGGCTCTCTAAGAGCCTTCGAAAGTCCTCTTCTTTTAACTCGCACGAAAACATCTCCCTTGAGCGGTCCGGCAGGTTGTGGGCTTCGTCGATAAGTACGATCTTGTTTTTTAGTTCTTCCTGTAGCCTACTCACCGGCGAAAAACAATAATTATAGTCGCAGATGACGACGTCGCTCCAGCCGGCCAGTTCCAGCGAGAGGTGGTACGGGCACATTTCGTGCGTTACGGCCAGTTCCTCTATGACTTCCGCGTCAAAGTGATCGTAGGCACTCAGTGAGGTCCGTAAAACGTCTGTGATCTTATCATAAAAATTTTTCGCGTACAAACAATCGTCCGGGTTGCAACTCGGGAGGTCTTTGTCGCACAGACAGACTTTGTCCTTGGCCGTGATCACCGCCGAGCGGATCTTAAGCCCGTTTTCACGAAGTTTCTCTAAGGTCTTTACGGCCTCTTTTTGGATCGTCGTTTTGGCCGTCAGGTAGTAGATCTGATGATCCGGGTAGTCCGGCAAGATCTTTACCGCGGGAAACAGGGACCCGGCCGTTTTTCCGATACCGGTTGGCGCTTCAATTAAGACCTTGTCCTCACGTTTAAGCGTATTGTAAACCGCCAGGGCCATCTCCCGTTGGCCCTTTCGAAACTTCGGGTAGATAAACGAAAGCTCGCCCGCCGTTTTATCCCTAAGGCTTCGCCACTGCACCAAATCACTGCTTAAGTCGATAAAGCGTCTTAGAAGTTCTTTAACATAACGTTCTAAGGTTTCGTAAGAAACTTCGTGTAGGTAGATAGTCTCGCACTCGTCAAAAACGTGATAGTACCTAAGCTTAAGCCGGATCTTTTCGCCCCCGTTAATCTTTAGGTACAAGAGCCCGTACGTGTAGAGTTGGGCCAGGTGTTCTTTTGACGGGATAAAATCGTCCGACTTTCTTTTTTGCGTCGTCTTGATCTCCTCGATGACGGTCCCGTCGTCGTCGTAGAGGGCATCGATGCGCCCGGAGAGCTCAAACTCGACCTCCCCGACTGACAGGTCCGCGCAGACCGGTACCTCCGATTCGTACGAGGTATACTTATCTTTGTCTTCTTGTTGCAGTTTTTGATGGATGAGCTGACCCTGCCTTAAGCGGTTTGTGCCGCCAAAGCGGTTGTCGATGCTCCCGGAACGGAACAAAAAACGCGCGAGCTCCCCGACCCCGAGCCTAACCTTTTGTTTCAACTCAGCGACCGGTTCATCCGGTTGTGGATGTCCTGCATGCGAAGATCGGTCTGGGCGATGATGTCGGCGCAGGCTTTTAGTTCATCGGAGATGTCTTCTAGGATATTTTCCTGGTTCTTTTGTTTGTAGCGCAGCTGATGCTCGAGGCTTGCCCAAAAGTCCATGGCGATCGTGCGGATCTGGACCTCTACTTTCACCATCTCCTTGTGGTCCGAAAAAAAGACCGGGACTTCTACGATGATGTGCAGGCTCCTGTAACCGTTGGGTTTGGGGTTTTTGATGTAGTCGCGGATGCGTAGGATGTTTAAGTCGTCCTGGTTTTCTACGAGTTGTTTTACGACGTAAATGTCTTTGATGTAAGGACAGATGATCCTCACGCCCGCGACGTCGTCGAGGCCCTCCTTGACGTTTTTTAAGTTGAGATCGAGTTTCTTTCTTCGAAGTTTTTCGATGATACTTCCTGGCTGCTTGACTCTGCTTTTCATCGTGTGGATCGGATTTCTGGAATGGAGCGCGATAAACTCCGCGTTTAGGATGTTGAGTTTGGTCATGATCTCTTTTATGGCAGAGTCGTAAATGATCGTCATGCTCTCCAACTCGTCCTTTAGTTCGCGTTCCTGTTCGAAATCAAAGTTGTAAAAATTTTCCGGTGTCTCCTGATCGTTGAGATAGACCGGTTCGGCAATTCTTGTGTTTAACATTCCTCTAGTTTTATAGCCACCCGCTCCTTGATCTGTTCGTAATCGTAGCCACGTGAGAGCAGGGCTTTTGTGATTTTATTTTTAAGCTCAAATCCGTCGTAACCTTTTTTACGGTACATCTTAAAGTAGTGCTCGAGGTGGTCTTCGAGCTTAGACGTATCGGTACTAGCCGTATGCGGGATCTTATCGAGTAGGGGCTTAAACAGGCTCGTTGAAAACCCCCGGGTGTTTAGGTAACTTATGATTTTGGGGATTCTTCGCCTGTACGTCTCGTTTTGGGTGCGTTTGTAGATCTTTTTAAAATGATAGAGGCAGTTCTCTTTTTCGTCCTTTTCGCTAATCATGCTTTCTGCCTCTTCGAGCAGCGCCTTAGAAATTCCCCTCTTTTTTAGTTTGTCGATGACCCGTCTTCTTCCGTAGTGGTCGAGCTTATTTTGCTCGAGCGCGAAGCGGATAAAAGCTTTATCATTAATGTAATCGTAATACTTTAATTTTTCTACCGTTTCTTCGATTTTTTTGTCACTAAATTCTTTCTTTTTTAAATAATCCCGGATCTCTTTTTCGGATCTCGGGCGGTAGGATAAATATTTTAAAGCTAAATCAAAAGCGTTCATTATATAATAAATTTATGTCCAGAGAATTAACTAGAGATATCAACCGACTGGTTTTCTTTCGAAATCTCTTAAACCATCCAATTTTTGACAATTACTTAAAACTCTCCGAAAGTGTGGAAAACAGAACTTCCCCGCTTACTGAGAAATATTATTACACATTACGCTCAGATTTAATTAAATTTAGTTTAAAACGTAAAGTCATCGCGCCGACTTTATGGAAAAATTTTCTACTCCACTCGCTCTTAGAAGACCCCGTCACGAACGATTTGATCGGGGCGGACCTGACTCCTTACAACGCGTGGCTCTATGAGGATTTTAAGACGCTTCTTAAACTCTTTGACACCGAACCGGCAAAAAAGCTCGAGATCGAGCCATTAAATTTGCCATACCGCGACAGCCCGCTTGCCCGGGCCTTCATGGAAGGCGACCCAAAGAAGGTCCTTGAGATTTTTATCGAAGAGTTAAAAGATAAGAACTTAAGCGCGCTTGAGAGACACAAGATCTTTAAGATCGGAAAAGAGGAACTGCTCGAGCCGCTGGCTACCTCGTATAAACCGATCGACGAGCTCATCGGGTACGAAAGCCAAAAGAAAAAACTAATTGAAAATACGCGGGCTCTGATCAACCACAACGCGGGGCTCAACACGCTCTTGTACGGCGATATGGGAACGGGTAAGTCGACGATGGTCAAGGCGCTGACGGACAGCTTTAAAGACGAGCCCCTGCGCTTTATTGAGATCAAAAAAAGCCAAATCGACCGCATGCCCGAAATTTATAAAGCCGTCTCACAGTCCAATTTCCCGACCATTCTCTTTATCGACGATCTGTCCTTCGACGAAGGCGACGACAGCTTTAAGGAGCTTAAAAATCTACTCGAAGGCTCTTTTGACGAACAACCGAAAAACCTTCTGGTTTACGCGACCTCGAACCGGAGAAACCTGATCTCACAGAGCAAGTCCGAACGCGAAGACGCGATCAACGCCAGAGAACTGTTAGAAGAAAAACTCTCCCTCGTCTCCCGTTTCGGGCTTACGATCAACTTTAGAACGCCCAACCAAGAAGACTATCTTAACATCGTCGAAAAACTGCTCGAAAAAAAGGGGGTCAAACTCGACCAGAACCTGCGCGAGCAGGCCATCCAGTGGGAACTTCGCCACACCAACCGCAGCGGCCGTACGGCCGAACAGTTCGTAAAACACGTCACCGGTTAAAAAAGGCGGGCCGGATCAAAGGATCCGGTCCGCCGCCGCGTCTTTCATTTTCTTCGCGTAGTCGTAAACGTACTCGGGCGCGTCTTTCCCGTATTTTTCGATCAGTTTTACGATCGCGCTGCCGACGATGACGCCGTCGGCCGACTCACACATCTTTCTTGCCTGTTCGGGCGTTGAGACCCCAAAGCCCACGGCCGTCGGGGTGTCGGTCACCTCTTTGACTTTTTTAATCATCGCCCCGATATCGGTCGTGATGTTCGAGCGTACGCCGGTAACCCCTAGAGAGGATACGACGTATAAAAAGCCCCCAGCGTCCGAGGCGATCTCTTTGATGCGCTCGTTCGAGGTCGGAGCGACCATGGAGATAAGATCTAGCCCGTGTTTTCTGGCTATGGCTTTTAGCTCGTCCGATTCCTCGTAAGGCATGTCCGGGACGATCAGGCCGTCCCCACCCGCTTCTTTAAGCTTCTTAATAAAAGCTTCGTTTCCGTACTTAAAGACCGGATTGTAGTAGGTCATTAGCACGAGCGGGACGTCCACGTTTTCTTCCCTTAGCTCGCGTATTAGATCAAAGACCTGAACGACGCGAAAGCCCCCTTCTAGGGCTCTGGTATCGGCCCGCTCGATGACCGGGCCCTCGGCGCAGGGGTCGGAAAACGGAACGCCGATTTCAATCAGATCCGTCCCGGCCTGTACGAGTTTGTGGATGCACTTTTTGGTCGTTTCAAGATCCGGGTCCCCGGCGGTCAAAAAAGCGATAAAGGCGCCGGGTTTTTCAAAAGCCTGGGGTATTTTATTCATAGAGCTCTCTTCCTTTGTACCGCGCGATCGCGGCTACGTCTTTGTCTCCGCGCCCGGAAAGATTTACGACGATATTTTCGTCCGGGCTGAACTCGCCGGCGCTCTTAACGGCGTGAGCCAGCGCGTGCGCGCTTTCAATGGCGGGGATGATGCCTTCGGTCTTTGAGAGCAGTTCAAAGGCGTCGACGGCTTCGTCGTCCGTGACCGGGACGTATTCGGCCCTTCCGATTTTGTGAAGGTAGGCGTGTTCCGGGCCGATTCCGGGGTAGTCCAGGCCCGCCGAGATCGAATACACTGGCGCGATCTGTCCCATATCGTCCTGGCAAAACAGGGAGCGCATCCCATGAAAGATCCCGGTACTTCCGGTCGCGATGGTCGC
>CANRHG010000051.1 GCA_947630385.1 uncultured Eubacteriaceae bacterium | reverse complement strand
AGCCCATATCATTTTTGTGACGAAATACCGCAAGAAACTTCTGACCGGCGCAGTCAAAAAGACCATCAAAGAAAAAATCGAGGATATTTGCCTCCGAAACGGTTACAGCCGGGTGCGTCTGGAAACGGACAAAGACCACATTCACCTGTTCATAAGCTATGGACCGAAAGCATTAGCCAGATCGTCAAAAAACTCAAGCGGGAAACTACGAATCGTGTCTGGGAGTGTTTTCCAGGACTGCTTGGAAAACACTACTGGAAGAAGAAAGCGTTCTGGTCGGACGGCTATTTTGCCTGTAGCGTAGGAGAAGTTTCGGAAGAGACGGTTAAAAGATATATCGAAAATCAAGAATAAGCCGGCGCTCGTTCCCACCACCTGAAAGGAAGTGGGTTTCCGCGCCAAAGGATTTTATGAAGTTAATAAATTAACGATTCAAACCACTTCACCGACTAGCCAATCTTTATTATGGGTTTACGAAGGATCACGCATGACCCACTAAGACGATGGTATTCCGGTGTATCGTCTTTACGATCCGCGTTCTCACGAACACCTTTACACGGTTGATGAAAACGAAAAGAACGTTTTAACCGGTCAACACGGATGGCAAGCGGACTTTAACGGAACACCCGCCTTTAAAGTTGCCGGTGGCGCTCTAGGAGAAGGGGCAGCGGTTCCGGAAAATACGGAAGCGATCCACCGCTTATTTAATTCTTCGGCTCCGGCGGCGGCTGCTCACTTGATGACAAGCGATGAAAATGAAATTAGAGTCCTTACAAGTGAACGCGGCTATGTCGATGAAGGCGTAAAATTTCAATCCATTAAACCTTTCAGCGTTGGGTTTGCCGATTAATAAAAACGAACTTTATCCCTACTGTCAAACATTTAGCTGGCGGTAGGGATTTTTCGTTCTCGAAAAAAATACAAACTGATATGATAAAATTAAAGTTCGCATGGAGTTACAAGAGTACCAAACGGTCTTTGAACCCAGTGAGGCCGAAGAGGTAATAAAAAAGAGTCGTTTTATCGCTCGGGCTTATCCCGTCTCAAGTGAAGATGAGATAAAAGAAATCATAAAACAGGCCCGTAAGGAGTTTTATAAAGCTACCCACGTTTGCAGTGCCTGGATTTTAGCTACGGAACCAGAACAAAAAAAGGCTTCGGATGACGGAGAGCCTTCTGGGACCGCCGGTAAACCCATTTTAAATGTTTTAGAGCAAAAAGATCTTAAAAACGTTTTGGTATTAGTGGTCCGGTATTTCGGTGGAATAAAGCTTGGTGCTTCGGGACTAATTAGGGCGTATTCGGGAGCCACCAGCAAGGTCTTAGATAAAGCTGATTTAGCGGTTGTCCACGACGTTGATATAATTGAAGTCCAAGTTGAATACGGTACATATCAAAGTTTAAATAAAAAGTTAAGAGATCAGGGAATTGTACCGGTCGAAGAAAATTTTGAGGATTTGGTAAGAATGCGTTTTTTTATCCCTATAGAAAAAACAGATTCTTTTAAACGGTATATAATTAATGAAACAAACGATAGTTGTTTGATTGAAGTTATAGAGACTAAAAAAATAAAAGAAAAGAAGAGGAGAGAAGATGTCAGGACACAGTAAATGGGCCAATATTAAAAACAAAAAAGGAAAGAACGATGCGGCCAGAGGTAAGATCTTTACAAAGATGGCAAAATACATAGCCGTAGCCAGCCGTGAAGGCGGGCCGGATCCCGAAATGAATTCAAAGTTAAGGGAAGCCGTAGCAAAGGCGAAAGCCGCTAACATGCCAAACGACAACATTGAAAGAGCGATCAAAAAGGGTGCCGGCGAACTCGGAAATAACGTTTACGAAGAAATCACTTACGAAGGCTACGGGCCAAAAGGCGTTGCGGTCATCGTTTCAGCCCTGACCGACAACAAAAACCGTACGGCAGCGGATATTCGCCACGCTTTTGATAAAAACGGCGGAAATCTCGGAACGAACGGTTGCGTTAATTTCCTTTTTAATAAAGTCGGGCAGATTTTTGTCGAAAAAGATTCGGTCGACGAAGACGATTTGATGATGATCGCTCTCGACGCGGGAGCGGACGATATCCAGACTACCGAAGACGGATATGAAATTTTATCCAGTCCAGGCGATTTTATTACGGTAATGGACGCTTTGGAATCCAACGGAATCAAACCGGTCAGTGGGGAAGTCGCGCAAATCCCCAGTACCTTTGTCGATCTTGACGAAGCCGACTCGGCAAAAATGCAAAAAATGTTAGATATGTTCGAAGACAACGACGACGTTCAGTCCGTCTACCATAATTGGGAAGAAGCCAGTGTCTAAAACCAACCTTGATCCACGCTTAAAACTCGAACGTCGAAAGAGACGCTCCGGTTTTATTATTTCCGTCTTTATGATGTTTCTTCTACTCATATTAATGAGCTCTTTTATTTTACGTTACGTTTACAGTAACGCCGGTAACGTCGAGATGACCGAAAACGGCGTCTCAGCCGTTTACCAGGCCGTAATAGGGGAGACGCCTTTTGTGACGGATGAAGAAGACGAAGAAATGATGGAAGAGGGCGACTATTATTACTCCGATACGTCGGAAGAAGATGAGGATGGCTCGACCATGTTTACCGATGGGAGCGGCATTTATCAGACAAATCCCGATGATAATTCAAATAACAGTTCGAACAATTCTTCAAATTCTTCCGGTAACAATTTAAATACGAGACAACCGATTAATTAACGCCAGGATCTGGCGTTTTTTTATTTGACAATTGTTTGAGAAGATTTTGATAAATCTGGTGCGGGCTTTTTTTCCAGTTGTTGCACATCTCCTGGGCCAGCTCTTTGGTCGGGGCTTCTAACTTTAACTCCATCAGTAAAAAACCGGAAGTCATAAGTTTAAGCTCCACAATATAAGAGTTTTCTTCTTTTACATAATAAGAAATAATTTCATCTTCACGAAGGATTTTATCTTTGTTATCTTCGACGTATTTATCGATAGTCCTTTTTTCGATATTTAGGATTTTGTCTTCGAGTGCTTCTACGGTTTGGCGGCCTCTAAAACTCAGTCCGATCTTATTGGCGCTGTCTTTTTCGATCAGCTGATCTTCAAATAAATTGTTGATGACCGTCTGAAGTTCAAACCAGTTAATGGGTTGGGTCTCAATTAGGACCGTCGACAGCTGCTCGCGGCTGACTTTATATTTTATCTTTTTAAGCGCGTATAAGACTAAGAGTTTTATTTTTGATTTTTTCAGTTTGATTTTCATGGCAAATTTATACGAATTAGATTCATCGGAATATAAAAATAATAATACAATCAAAGAAATCTTAACAGACTCAATCGCAAAAGAAATTGGACTAAGGCCGGGAGACATCCTGCTTGAGATTAATGGACAAAAAATCACGGACGAGCTCGATCTTTTCTTTTTGACCGAAAATGATTTTTTCACTTTAACCGTTCAAAGAGGGGAAGAGATCTGGGAGTACGAGATCGAAAAAGAGCCACAGGAAAGTCTGGGGATCGTTTTAGAGGATAAGGCCGTTAAAGAATGCCAAAACAACTGTCTGTTTTGCTTTATTGATCAACTTCCGGGCGGCATGCGAGATACGCTTTATATCAAAGACGACGACGAGCGCCTTTCTTTTTTACGTGGAAATTACGTTACGCTTACTAACCTAAGTAAAGAAGATATTGAAAGGATTTGTAAATACAAGATCCCGGTAAATATTAGCGTACACACAACGGATGAAACCGAACGCAAACTCTTACTTAGAAATAAAAGGGCTGGAAATCTTTTGAAGCGCCTCAGAAAGTTAGACGAAAACGGTATTCGGATGAACGCCCAGATCGTTCTCGTTCCAGAAATAAACGATAAAAGCTTACTTAAAACCTTAGAAGATCTCATCCGGTTTTATCCGAACCTTTATTCGGTCAGCATCGTTCCGGTCGGACTCACCAAATACCGTAATAACTTATATCCACTAAGAACTTTTAGTAAAGATGAGGCCAAGACGGTTATAGATGAGGTTACTAAGTTTCAGGAAAGGATGTTAAAGAAGCATAAGACCCGGTTTGCGTTTTTATCCGATGAGTTTTATTTACTAGCAGGGGAGGATATTCCTCAGGCCGATTACTACGAAGGTTTTGGTCAGATCGAAAATGGTGTCGGCATGATTCGTAAGTTTACCGATGAGTTTAACGATGCTTTTTTAAAGTCCAAGGAAAAGTCGCCGGTCCCTTCGCTCATTGTGACGGGGACAGCTTTTTACCCATATTTAAAAAAACTTTTTCAGTCTTTTTGGCCCGATATTGAGGTTATAGGAATAGAAAATAATTTTTTTGGTAAAAATATAAATGTAGCTGGCTTATTGACCGGCAAAGATATTTTAGAAAATTTAAAGGTATTAAATTTACAGGATTATAAGCAGGTAGTGTTTTCCGCGAATTTATTTAAAGCTCAAAGCGATCTGTTTTTAGACGATCTCAGTCTACGCGATTTACAAAAAGAATTAAATATCAAAACGGTCGTAGCGGAAGATGCGGTTGAATTAATAGAAGCAATTTGGGGAGAATATGTCTAAACCGAATGTAGCCATTGTAGGTAGGCCGAACGTCGGAAAATCTACTTTATTTAATAAACTAATCGGCGAACGAATCGCTATTGTCGAAGACACGCCGGGCGTGACGCGGGACCGGATCATAGCCGAAGCCGAATGGTTAAACCACAAGTTTAATCTGATCGACACCGGTGGGATCGAGCCGGCGGCCAAAGACTCGATTCTAGAACAAATGCGCCTCCAGGCTGAAGTCGCGCTCGATACCTCGGATCTGATCTTACTGATGGTCGACGGAATTGAGGGCTTGACGGCGACCGACCACGAAGTCGCGGACATGATCCGCAAAAAGAACAAGCCGGTCCTTTTGGTCGTCAACAAACTCGATCATCACAACAAGGAAGACGCGATCTACGAATTTTATAATCTGGGCCTTGGCGATCCGTTGGCGATCTCAGCCGAACAACAGCTCGGGTTAGGGGACCTACTCGATAAAGTTTTAGAAGAGATCGAGCCGTTTTTTACGGACGAGGAAGAAAACGAAGACATTAAGGTGGCTGTTGTTGGAAAACCAAATGCCGGCAAGTCCACACTGATCAATTACCTCGTGGGTGAGAACCGCCTGATCGTATCGGATATTCCCGGAACGACGAGAGACGCGGTCGATACCTCGATTATTCACGACGGCAAAGAATATACCTTTATTGATACGGCGGGGATTAGGCGTAAAAAGAAGATCTACGAAAACGTAGAAAAATACAGTATTATCCGGGCGGTCACGGCCGTGGAAAATTCCGACGTCGTGCTTTTACTCATCGACGGGGAAGCCGGGATCAGCGAACAGGACAAAAAAATTGCCAGCATCATCCAAAACCGGTACAAACCTTGTATCATCGTCGTAAACAAGTGGGACGCGGTTAAAAAGGATACGATGACGATGAAACGCATGCAGGACGAACTCCGTAACCAGCTGGCTTTTTTAGATTACGCCCCCATCATGTTTATTTCCGCAAAGACGGGACGTAGGGTAGACGACTTATATAAGGAAATTAACTTCGTCTACGATCAGGCGAGAAAACGGATCAACACGGGGAAACTCAATCAGGCGATCCTGGATCTTGTAAGCCTAAAACAGCCGCCGAGCAAAAGCGGCCGCAGACTTAAGATCTATTACGGCTCGCAGGTTTCCATCGACCCGCCGACTTTTGTTTTGTTTGTCAACGAACCGGATCTGATGCATTTCTCGTATTTGCGTTATATCGAAAACTATTTTAGACAGACCTTCGATTTTTCCGGCACCCCGATTCGCATCTTTGTTCGGGCGAGAAAAGAATAAACTTTCCGCAATGTCCGGAAAGTTTAATAAAAACCGAGGAGCTCCCACAGCGTTGGGTCGAATTCTTTTTTAAAGTCTTTAAGATTACCGTTATATAGGTCCAAATCGACAAACGTGATATCTTCACCCACTCCGTTTAGAATCCCACGGTAGGTGTACTGCCAGAACGTCCACTCGTTATTGGCGAGTTCAGGATAACTGGAATCCAGATCGGCGATCCAAAAATAGACGTTGTCGAAATCTTTGGATAAAAACGTATTATAAGTATTATAATTCGTGTAAATGATCGGCTTTTTATGATAATGTTCACTCATACCATCTACCATCTCTTTAAGACTTTTTACGATGTTCGCTTTTTTTGGTTCCTGGGAATTATCGAGCTCCACGTCGATGACGGGAGGCAAGGCTCTTACGTCTACGGGAACGGTATCGTAAAAAAGTTGAAGGGACTGATCGGTTGGACTGTCGGGCTCGAAAAAGAGATAGGCACCTTTTTTTATCGAGGTATCGCTTATTTCCGACCAGTTGCGTGAAAACTCCGAGTCGACGTAGTCGTGGCCCTGGGTAGCTTTAATAAAAGCAAAAGCTATTTCCTGGTCTTCGAGTTCTTTCCAGTCGATTTCACCCTGATAGGCTGAGATGTCGATTCCAAAGACCCGGTCGATTTTATCGATCTGGTTTTGTCGGGTGATATAAGAGAACATTACAATGATTAAAAAGACGGCCACAAATAGAATTAAGCTAATTAGCGGCGCGTTTTTTCTGATTTTAGTCATCAAAACGGCTCTCTTCGATTAAAATACTTTCAAGTTTTGATTCTAACCAGTTGAGGTACTCTATCTGGTTTTGATCCGTCGTTTTGTTTTTGGTCTGTGTGACGAGCATGGTTAATTTGTCGAATTCCCGGTCGATGGCTGGAAACTGCTCCATTAGTTTATCCATTGAATTTCCTTTCATTACATATGAAGTACGATCGTAATTGTAAAATATTTAATCTTACAAAACAACCAGAAATTAAGAAGCCCGAGGATTTTAAAGAAAATTTAGGGTCATCCATCTATATTACTTTAACAGATGATTCGATGTATGACCGCTATTATCCTGACGATACGGTTAAAATAAAATTAGCGGACCATTTTCCGGAAGAAGCCGATGTTTTATTATTAGCAGACGACCATTTACTTTTTAGAAAATTAAAAAATAAAGGAGACAATTTTCAAATTTACCGGACTTGGCCTTCTATTGAAGAAGAAACTTACGACGACGTTAAGTTGTTGGGTTATGCTACCGGGATTTTAAGGGTGTAATTATGAAAAAATTTTTAATTGTATTGATTGTTTTAGGACTCGTTTTATGTGGGTGCGCAAGCACGTCGAATAATTCGGGTTCCCAGAATAGCTCCAGTTCACAAAGCGCTACAAGTTCTTCGGGGAATAGTTCAGGAGCCACGGTTGTAGGTGATTGGGAGTACCACGGAACGGATAACGGAACACCGTACGAGGTCAACTTTGATCTGGAAAATGACGGACAGTTTGAACTTGAAATTGAAAGAAACGACATAGACTCCAAAATATCCGGAACGTACGTCAGCGACGATAAGGCCATAACCTTATCGATTGTGACGGTCGAAGATACGTCTTCAACGTTTACGGGTACGGAAGTTCAAAACGGTCAGGTCGTACTGGATTATAGCTTATCCAATGACGGAAGATCCTTAGACCTTCATAACGCAAACGACAGCGTATCCTTTTTACCGTCACCTCTAACTTTAACAAAGGATTAATGTCCAAATTTTTTTACTCGGGTCAGATCAGGCCGGTCTATTATTTAAATCCTAGAGAACTTTTTATTCGGCGCTATTCCGGAAAATGGCAGATCTTACTTTTACAGGGCGTGATCGATTTGGTGACCGTATTGCTGGTCCCTGTCTATTTTTATTTTAGGCAAGCTATACCGGACACCTACGTTGATCCACTGGTTGTGCTTATAACTGTAAACGCGCTCGTTAACAGTATCATTTGCTTTTTAAGTAATTTCTTTTTAAAATCAAAAATACAGGGAAACTATTTAAAATTACGGGCGATCGTTGATTTAATCTTTGCTGTAGCTATATTTTTACTTCCGAATCTGGTAATAAACTTAATATATTACAGCTTATTGTCGCTTATATTTGTCGTAAGTATACAAAATTTATTCCGTAATAGAACCGCCTTAAAGACGGTTTTCTGCATTGCGGGCTTGGCTGTAGTTGTCCTAAGCTTTATTTATGGGTCTTTCATTTATCCGTATCGGATCTATTTGGTTTATGCCATATTAGGTCTTATCGGAATTTTTTATATTTACGTTTCACTGAAAAATCGTAAGCATTTGAGCGATTTTGACAGTGAACAAGCAGGATTTACGGACTATAAAATTTATTAAGAAAGGTTTTCAATGAACACAACATTTATCCGTGATGGAATTTATTGGATTGGGGTCCACGACTACACGACGTGGTTATTTGAAGGAATGTGGCCAATCGACCAGGAAGGCGTCAATTACAACTCTTATTTAATAAACGACGACAAGGTCATCTTGATTGACACGGTCAAAGAGTACATGGCCGAAGAATACATCGAAAACATCAAATCGATCATCGGCGATAAAAAAGTAGATTATTTGGTCGTCAATCATATGGAACCGGACCACTCCAGTTGTATCTTGGCGGTCACAAACGAATGGCCGGACGTAAAAATCATTGGAAATAAAAAGACCTTCCCGATGATTCGTAATTTCTATGAATACAATAAAAACTTCATAGAAATCGAAAACGGACAGAAATTAGATCTTGGTGGAAGGGAACTTCAGTTCTTCTTAACCCCAATGGTCCATTGGCCCGAATCCATGGTCACCTTTGACGTCCAAAGCGGAACGCTTTTCTCAATGGATATCTTCGGTTCGTATAAAGCCACCGTCGGTTCCATCTTCGACGACGAAAACGAAGTCGAAACGTTCCTAGAACCAACCTACCGTTATTATGCGACAATCGTTGGAAAAGTTACGGAAATGGCCAAAAAGTCGCTTGAAGCCTTGACGCCGCTAGTACCTTCAATTTCCATGATTTGTCCCTCTCACGGACTGGTTTGGAGGACGGATCCGAATTACATCTTAAATCTTTATATCAAGCTCGCAAACGCCGAAGTCGACGAAGGGGTCGTCATCGCTTACGCGACGATGTACGGAAATACCAGGGAATCGGCCGAAATCATCGCCGATGAACTCAGAAAATGTGGTGTTAAGAAGATTTTAATGTACGACGTCTCAAGAACCAACATGTCTTATATCTTGGCTTCGATTTGGAGATATCAGGGTATTTTCCTCGGCGCGCCTTCCTATTACGGTCAGATCCTTCCTTCAATGGAAAATCTACTCTATAAACTTGAAGGAAATAAATTAAGAAATCACGTTTGTGGCTTCTTCACCGACTTTAGCTGGAGCGGCGGAGCAAACCGTGTATTTGATAAATTTATCCAAAATACGGGAGCTTACTGTCCGGGAGAAATGGTCAACGTCCAAGGTTATCCAAATAAGGACGACGAAGAAAAACTAAGAGAAATGGCTAGAGCCGTTGCTCAAAAATTAATTAAATAATTGTATTTAAATTAGACCGGTCCTTTGCGGCTGGTCTTTTTTTGTCCTCAAATTAAATTCGCTTAATTTTAAAAGTGTAGAAAATTCTCTAATATTATAGACTGAGAAGAAAAATCAGAATACAATGATTATGTGAAAAGAATTCTTGAGAGTTGGAGAGGCTGCAAAGCTTTTAAAAATACCACCGCAGACGGTCAGAAGATTTCATGACAACGGATTTATCAAAGGTTATAAGATGCCAGGAGGCCAGACGCTATACAGTCAAAAAGAACTAGAGGCTTAGCCTGTAGTTGAAGAAAAGCCCTTAAAAGTCGCTCACTACGCTAGAAGCAGTAGCGGTTCCAGGGAATTGATCGAGAGCCAGTTCCGAAGCTCAGAGAGCGTTGTAGTTCCCCACAATACGAGATCAGGGACTTAGGCAGCGGATCAATGAAAAGCGTAAAAACCTGCAGAAACTAATGACCTGGCTGAAGAAGAAAAAATAGATTTGATCCGGTTCACACAAAAAGACCGGCTGAGCCGCTTTGGAAACAAATACCTAGAACGTTATTTTAAATCGTTTGACGTTAAGATCGAAGTGGTCTTTGAAGAAGAAAGAAAAGATTTAAATGAAGAATACAGGGACGACTTCACGAGCCTGATCGTCTCTTTTTTCGGGAAAATTCTACCGTCTTAAAGGATATAATGAGCAGGAAAGGCTTCTAAAAGAAGCCAATAATATTTTAGAAGAAAAGAAAGATGCAAATAACAACCAAGATCAAACTACCTGAAGGGGAATTGACCAACTATTTAACGGAGCAGGAAGTCCGCTACGGAGAGATCTACCGCACAGCCTACCGGATGATGATCTCGGAGGACTACGAAGAAAGATTCAAAGGCGCAAACGACCTGAGAAAGTGGCTTTCGCATGAGTTTGAAATAACGAATAGACTGGCTAATACGATCGTCCGTGAGATTGCAGGACGGCTTAGGGCTTTAAAGGAGCATAAGAAACATCTCCTTCGGATCCTGGAGCGGGAGATCTACCAGCTCGATCAAAGAATAGCAAAACTTGAAAGAAGCGTTGCCCGGTTAAAAGACAAGGCCAGAAAC
>CANRHG010000050.1 GCA_947630385.1 uncultured Eubacteriaceae bacterium | reverse complement strand
CCCTGAGCAGACCGACCGCACAACTGGACAGCCGCAAACCCACTTCCTTTCAGGTGGTGGGTAGTTGATTTCTAACTCCAAAGCTTAAGTTAACCTTAATTATAGTTTAAATTTTGTAATTAGTTGTAACGAAATTGTATATAAATTTAACTTAAGTATAATACAGGACCAAAAATATTTAATTTCGTAAAATGTCGCATAACTGCGATTATCTGACATTTTTTATCTCTTCATTTTCACTAGCCTCGAAGTCAGTAATGTGGTAAGATTGTAGGACGTTTGACTATTCATTTGTGAGGTATCCATGACTTCAAAACTTCCTGTTTTATTTAAATATTTGATCCCGAGTATCTTTACAAATGTCTGTGTTTTTCTATTTGGAATCGTCGACGGAATTTTCGTCGGTAACGGTGTGGGGACGGACGCTCTTGGTGCAGTCAATATAGTCTGGCCGTTTGTCATGGTCGCTTACGGTTTAAACGTGTTGACGACTATCGGAGGCGCTACTATTACCGCAATCGCCATCGGGAAAAAAGATTTTTCCGAAGCTAACACCGCTTTTAATTCTTCATTAATTTTAACGATTATCGTAGCCACGGTTTTATGCCTTCTTGGGACTATCCTTACCGGACCAATCAGTATTTTACTTGGTGCTACGCCACAATATTACGGTTACGTAAAAGATTATCTTTTTTGGTATTCCGTTTTTCTAATTCCCAGTCAGATCGGAATTTGCTTTGAAAACTTTTGTCGTAATGACGGCGATCCAAACTTGGTTTTAATAACAACCGTAATATCAACCATCGTTAATATCGTTTTAGATTACGTTTTGATCTTTCCTATCCCAATGGGGATCAAAGGAGCTGCTATCGCGACGGGTATTGCTAATCTAGTTCGGGCTCTGACGGTTTCCATTCACTTCATACGAAAAAAAGGTATATTAAGAATCAAGCTAATTACCTTAAAGCGAGATGAGTCCTTAGAGATTTTAAGAAGAGGCGTTCCTGAAATGATCGCTCAATTCGCCTCTCCCGTCACCATCGTCTGTATGAACTTTGTTTTAGGCAGAAACCTCGGGTCTATTGGAATTAACGCCTACGCGATTATCTGTTATGTGGCCAGTTTTGCTCTAGCGATCATGTACGGATGCTCTGAAGGGATACAACCTCTTTTTGGTCAAAGCTATGGCGCTAAAAACTATAAAGAACTTAAATTCTATTTTTACGCGGGAATAATTGTCGCATTAATCGGAAGTTCCCTATGCGTTTTAATTACCCTTTTTTATATGCGAATTATCTGCGAAATATATGGTACGGATCTTACAACAACCAATTACGTTATTGAAGTTACACCAAAATTTGCCTGGGGATTTATTCTAGCAGGTGTAAACGCTTTAATTTCAACCTATCTTTATTCTACCAAAAGAACGAAAGCGTCGGTTTATTTAAATGTAGCTAGAAGTTTAGTTTTTAATTCTTTATGTATCTTGCTGCTCCCCTATCTTTTTGGAATTCAGATTGTCTGGTACTGTTACGGAATTTCTGAAGTTTTGGTTTTGATATACGGAAATTATTTAATCAGAAAAACAGAAAGAAAAGGGCTTCAATTTGTGTAGCAAATTAAAAAATAAAAAACGAACTTCTTCTAGGATTAAGGGCTCTTACTCCCTTTAAGTTGAGAATTAATTTCATCTAAGAAAATCTTCAGATTAGAAGAACTTTCTTAAACGAAAATTAATGCTTTCAATTCAAGTTGAGTAAGAACCGGATTAAGTATAAAAGAAGTTCGTTTAATTTTTAATTAATCATCAATTGGTTAATTGTAAAGCAAATTTTAAGGCATTCATTAATTATGAAGTGCTAATCCAAAAAGATGAAGCAGTTATTTTACCAAAAAAACTTCTTGAATTTCTTAAAGCTGCCCTAGAAGATAGTTTGATTTTGGATTCTTTGATAATGAAAAAGTTAAGAAAAAATATAAAAAGAAAAAATTTTACTGAATTATTAGAAGAACTACATGAGGAAATGCAAGCTGACAACTTTCTTGAAAAAAATGGGCTTAACAGTGAGGAAGATATAGCTGATTATATAAGACAGATCAGACATGAAAAAAGTAATTCTTGATACTAGCAATTAGTTTTAGCTATTGCTTTTATAGAAATTCCAGAAGGCGTTTTAATTAAATCTATAGAAGATTCAGGGATTAAAGTTTTTTTCAAACATTGCGTATTAAATTATATTGTCCAGGGTAATGCCGGTAGCGATGATTTCAAATCGTATTTTCGACTTGATCACAGCTAAATATCCGCAAGTGGAGATCTTAAAATCAGCTTATCAGAAATTTTATGAGGTTATTATGGAAGATGATGTTGAGAGGTTGCATCGTTTCTTGGAAACCTACGAAAAAGATCAATACTTTTCGTCGTTCGCGGCAAGTTTCAAAAGTGATATTGCAGCTGTGGAAGCTGCAATATCAACCAATACCAATTCAGGATTTGGAGAAGACCTGAATTGCAAATTTAAACTTATAGAACGTATTTTATTCGGTCGCTCTAAAGTTGTCAATCTGGAAAAAAATGTAAGTTGGCCTTCCTCCTTTACGACGAAGAAAAAGGGTTTCAGTTGAAAAATTTAATTAGAAATGTGCCTGTCATTGAAAAGATGATACGTTTTATTCCAATAGTAAAACTTTACGCGTCATTGGTTTGCAAAATAAGTTTTAGAAGAACTGAAATTCATATTAAAGGAAAAGTTCAGCTTCTTTAGGTTCTAAACATGCTTTTTTAATTGCTAGAGCCGCAGCAGAAACCATAAGTTTATTTACTTTTCTAGCATTTTTCGGACAAACCGAAATGCAGCGCATACAAGAAATACATTTTTTCTTATCTGTTATTTTAGGATTATTAGAATCGATAGCTTGAACCGGACATACTTTGATACAAATCCCGCATTCATCACAGGACGAACCGGCTTTCGGAACAAGACCGACCGACCCGGCCTTTTTATACGGTCTGTTTCCGGGAATTAAAGGCTTGCTAAGATCTTTCTTTTCCAGTTTTTCGTTTATCTCTTCAGCAAATTTTTCAAGTTGTTTTTGGTCCTTTTCATTCGGCCTTCCGGTTGCGTACTGATGCATAATAGAATGCTCCGCTACGGCAGAAATAGCCGCTATAACCTTAAAGCCACTAGCTTCAGCGGTATCTTCCATTTGAACTAAGGTATCCTCATAAGCCCTGTTACCGTAAACGGCTATTAAAATACATTTAGCTCCATTCCCTTTTATCTCCCTTAATCTTTTTAGAGCGATCTCTGGCGCTAAGCCACCAAAGGAAGGCATCGCAATTACGGCCATATCCTCTGATGAAAATTTAACTTTCGAAAAATTATAATCACTTTTTGTTAAATCAATCATTTTATCTGTTGGCAGATTTTTCGTGAAAGCATCTAAAACTTTTTCTGTTCCTCCGGTAGGACTAAAAACTATCGGAATATATTTCATTTTTTCCTCCTGGTGTAATATTTAAAGCTACATCACGTTTATAATAGATTCTAAAACTTGTCGTGTCAAAATTTACACCAACTTAATAATTCGCTAAAATGAATCTAGGAGAAAAAATGCAGATCAGCAAGAAGTGTTCAATCGCCATTCATTGTTTGGTTTTTATCAATGAATACGGAAATCAAAAGAAAGTAACCAGTAATTTACTCGCCTTATCTTGTGGCTGTAACCCAGTTACTATCCGCAATATTTTAAGTTCTCTAAAAAAAGCCGGAATTATTAACGTTCCATCTGGAACTGGCGGCGCTACTTTAAAAAAACCCTTAGCTGAAATTAATCTTTTTGAAATCTGTAGTGCAGTCGAACCGGATGCCATAGATAAATTAATGGGTATTCATAATTCCCCTTCTCCTCTTTGTCCGGTCGGTAAAAATATTGGTAGTGTTTTGAGGGATACGTATCTAATCCTTCAAAATGATTTCTCTGAAAGTTTGGAAAAAATTACGCTAGATACAATTGTCGAAGAGTTTCACCATAAACTTGAAGACAATTTATAGTTTTCGGTCTGTCATGAAAACGCTCTCAATTAAATTAAAAGAAAATAATTTTGAAATAATCATTACATCTGTCTTTGTATTGTTGTTCGAACTTTTAATGGGTAAATAATAATTATCAAATATAGGAGAAAACATAATGAAAGATTTATTTAAAATTTTATCTTTAATCTTTCCCTTATTCGCTTTATTTAGTGGAATATTAGGAGTAGACAAAAAGAGAAGAGACGATTTAGAAGAAAAAAGAGAACATGAAGATCACATGAAAGACATCAGAGATGTGATTTGCTTTATTTTCGGAATCGTCTTAAGTTGTGGCTTAGTTCTTATTCTTAAGAAACACGCCGATGATAAAAAGAGATTAGGCTTTAGAATTTAAATACAATGATAGGTACTTAAACAATTTAATTGATTAAGTACCTATTTTTTTACTTTTTCGTCCCCGAGATTATATAAAATTTGTCCGTGTCGACTAAAATATCCAGATCAAACAAATTTTCAAATAAACTTGCTTCTTCTTCTACGGGTATTAAAGCGTTAGTATACTTCCCTACCGGCTGGCTCGCATGGCGTTTGTTTGTTGCTTCTTTACCTTCTGTATGAGCGATAACAAATCGACCGCCAGGGACCAAGCAGTCGTAAAATTTTTCAACAGCGGCTTTCTTGTCCGCAAAGTGAGGGAAAGATCTATAGCACATTAAATAGTCAAAACCTTTTTCTTGAAGATTTAGAAAATCAACGGCTTTAAAATCGACGTTTTGGTCTTTAAATTTTTCTTTTGCCAGATTAATCATTTCCGTAGAAATATCGATGGCCGTAATAGCTTTGGGATCATATTCCATAAAAAACGGAATTAAAACTCCGGTCCCCGTCGCTATATCTAAGATCTTCTCATTTTCTTCTAGACCGGTTAGCTGCAAAATAGTACGTATTCCTACTTCGTTGGTTCGGCTCATTTTATCCCATTTGGGAGCCATCTGATCGAAAAATTCTTTTAACCCTTTTTCTTCCATAAATGTACCTCCTGTTATAAGTTATCCCTTAAAACGTCAAAGATAAACAAAAAAAGAATGGCAAATAACAAAAATATTATTTCGGATAACTCTATGATTTTCATCAAGTCGCTTAAATCTTCTTCATAAATCTTAGTTTCTTTTAGACCAACGACTATCGTTTCATCACTTGACGTACTTGTAACAATTGGAAGACCGAATAGACCGCCAACTGCTGCTATGGGATAATAGCTGCTAAAATGTGATTTCTCTCTTATTTCATTAAAAGCTTCCAGGGCTTTAGCCGTATTTAGTCCGGAAAAACCTCCCATTATAATATAAGAATAAGTCGAGAGGTAAAATACAAAGTAATTTAAAATTCGAAGTGTACTATTTGAAGCGTAATTGAACTCTTTCTTATAACCTAATTTTTCACTATTCCAAGAAAAGAAATTTAGGCCTTTGTAGAAAGCTACCATGATTAACGGATTGATATAAGGTAAGATTACGATCGTAAAAACTCCGATGATCATTGAAAGAAGTGGAGCTAGGATCTCCGTTATCCCATCTACCGCCGTTGATTCTAAAGCAAGCCTACATAACTCCTTTTTTGTTAAAGTTTCCGTCTGTACTTTAAATATTTTTGAAAGAAGTTCCCTTAAATGGGCAAGCTCTTGATTATTTAAATCTTCTAAAATAATTTGGGTTCTATGGTTAAGCCGCTTCTCTCCCAGGCAAGCCGTAAGACACCAGATATAGAAAATACAATACAGGAAGTAATTGATTTGATAAATAAAAATCAACAAAAAGGTGATTACAATAAAAGTAGTGATCAAAAATAAGATCAAAGCCAGAAGACCCATGACTCGATTATCTTTTAAACGGGCAAAAGGAATAATAAACAGATAACTCAAAAAAGATAATACGTGTAAAGGAGAATGGATAAAATTAAAGCTACCAATAAAAAAATCAAGGGTTGCGGCGATAATAATAAAAGTTAAATACAATTCCGGGGAAAGTACAAAGGGAGTCATAAAAAGAAATACTCTCCGATAATTTCGGAGTCCTCCTCTCCGACTAGAATCTTAGTACTATTATTTTCAAGTTCTTCAAACAGACCGGCTGTAGTAAAAATTGTTTGATCGTCAATTATAACTAAGGGAGTCTCCTCGTTTAAATCTTTTAAGTCTTCGGCTGTTTTAAAAACCGGTCTTTTGGTTGTAACAATATTCAGTTTTAAAAGGTCCTTATTTAAAAAATCTACATCAATCTCTGGTTCTAGTCCACTACGAACTATTTCCTTTAATAATTTTTGATCGTCTTTGGTCAAAATTACGCTAGTCTCACTAAGCGATAAGAGTTTTTTTAAGTGTTTGGGACTTTCATACGTAAAAAAGCGGGTTTCATAGTCCGGCTCGTTTTTATAGTTTACAATTTTATCTTTTGGTACAACGATTGCCGGTGAATCAGTAAGATAAGAAGTTATCTTTAACTTATTTTCTTCTTTTCCTCTTTTTAAAAGTTCAAAAGTCTCGTCATAAATAATTAAGTCTCCCCTATCGTCCGAAGTTTTTCTAACTCTACAATTAAATTCTTTTTCCAGTTTATTCTTCGATTCTTCATCAATTGGATAAGTTAGTACGATTTCATCTAAAGCTTCGGGTCTTAGATTGCAATATTCAAAAACTTCTTTGATTTTTTTAGATACATCCTCTTTATCTTTCGAAACAAAGATCAAATCTTTCTCAAAGCAGGTAAAATATTTAACCGGTAGCGTAACGAGTCGTTTTTTATTGGTCTTTAAGATTAAAAAATCATAATTTTTTAGAGCGTTTAAAACGTTTTCTACATTGCTATAACATTGGTCTCGGTCAAAAATATCTGGATTAATTCCACCGTCAAAACCAATTAAACCGGGATTCTTCCCGGCTGAAATAAGTTCTCTTATTTCATTTTTATCATCTTCCGAAATTATGAGATCTTCAAAATCTACGTTATTCATATAATTTTATTTGATTGTATCAAGTGACTTTTCTGTAAAGCCAAAACGATTAGAGGGACAAAAATCAACTGTAATACAATTCCCGGTAAAGAGGTTATAAAACTGGCCGTTAAAAACGTCTCAAAACTATAAGGTGTTCCCATAAAATGATAAATGACCGTACTCACTATTCCGTTTACGATTCTTCCACAAAGCATAGCGAGGATCATTGAAACATAAAGATTGTAACCAAACTTACGGTAGAAAAGACCGGATGCAAAACCGTACGTTCCCAACTCAAAAACCATGATCACTGCCATGGGAAATAAGACCGGCATTCCCGTTAGAAGTGAGGAAACGATAGGTGTTATAATTCCACAAATTAAACCGTAAACGGGACCGAAAGCCAGACCACAAATAAAAACCGGAATATGCATTGGTAAGAAGACCGTGCCGGCTCCAAAAGCATGGAAGATAAATGGTAGAACGACTCCTAAAATAATGCATAGGACACAACTCGTTAAGTTTTTAAGATTAATAAAATTACCTCGATTAAATCTTCATGACGGAATTAGCTTCATGCAATAAAAATTCTATCACATCTCACTTAAAATCATCGCTTCAATACGGTCGATGACCGTACGAACGGGTTCGTCATTTACGCCAACGATAAAAGTATTACAATCGTTAAACGGGATTAAAATCTTTTTGGCTTTGCTTCTTCCTACTGCTTTGACTATTTTAGGAGTAACCTCTCCTAGAAAAGAATCCGTAACCAGAATCCCTATCGGTCCAATAATAATATCCACTTCTTTTGAAAGAACTTTTACGGCATTCTCTCCCGTAGCTGCTCGGTTAGCTCCCGCGGCTAACATGGCTTTTGTGGCTTGATTGTTCGTTCCTACTGCATAAATCATTAAATCTTTGTCTTTTAAACGTTCAATAATTTCTTTGCCTATTCCCCCACCTTGTCCATCGATTACCAAAATCTTCATAATTTAATATTTTAACCGAAAAAGGAAACCTACAACTAAGGCTTTTTTCTTCTGAAAGCTAAAACGAGTATAATAGAAGAAAATTAAAAGGGATAAAAAGAATCAACATGAATATAGATAATAATTATACGGTCGAAGTCAAAAGACAAACCCTTCCGATTGACAAACTCATTACGGATTTTTACCGTTTAGACAAGATACGGCCGTTTTGTCTTGAGTGTCCGATGTATCAAAAAAAGTGGTCCTGTCCGCCATTTGATTTTAATGAAGAAAAATATTTAAGAAATTACGGATACGCTGATATTTTACTTTTAAAAATAAATTATTCGGATACCCTGAGAAATCTACCGGTCGAAGATCAAAAGAAGATTGGGACGCTGATAATAAAAAAAGAGAAATTGAAGTTTTTAAAGAAACTGTATGATCTTGAAAAAGAGGTCCCAAACTCTAAAATCTTGTCGGCTGGAACGTGTGACTTATGTGAAGGTATGCCTTGTGCCAGGGTCTTAAGTAAACCTTGCCGCCATCCCGATCTTATGCGTCATTCACTTGAAAGTTTAGGAATAGATGTGGTCAAACTTTTAGACGATGTTTTTAAGGAAGACATTAAATGGAGTAGCGACGGCTCATTACCCGAAAATCATCAAATCGTCTTTGGATTTCTAAGCTGAGCTGAATAAACTAGTTTGATTAAGGTAAAAATATAGCGTGAGGTGAATGTATGCCAATAGGATTACTTTGGACCGATTTGACTTCCCAAGATCAAATCGACGAATTAATAAAACGTTTTGCCGATTTTAAGGATGCCTATCTTTCGGATATTAAATTTTTTAGTGCAAATTTAAATTCAATTTTACCGGAAGACGTTTCAGACGAATCGGCTTGCTATGTTAAATTTTCAAGCAAAAACCCGAGCATTGCCGCAGATACGGATGCAAATGAAATTGTTCTAAAATTTACGGGTGTTAGCGAAGTTATCATTAACACAGCCAAATTCGATTACGGAAAAATAAAAAAATTTGAATTAAAGTACGAAAATGATCATGAGGTTCGACTAAAAGCTACAAGCAGTGAAGATGGAATAAAACCAACAGAACTTAAAGCTGAAACTGTAGCTTGGGCCTATGATCTTGGAGATGACCTTCGTTAATTGAAAACCCTGTTCAATCGAACAGGGTTTAATCTATTTAAGCTTATAAAATCTTTTATTTTTTTCTACTTTATATTCAACATTCCCTAACTCAATTAATTCATTAATATATTTATAGAAAGTTGATTTTTTTATTCCTAGAGTTTTAATTATTTCTTTTGAAGTAGATTCACCATTAAGTTTTAAATAGTTAATAATTTCTTTTTTTGAATCTAGTAATTGATTAGATTTAAAATAAGATAAATTAGAATCCTTTTTATTTCCTTTATTTTCGATCTTATTTTTATTGGGTAAAATTAATTTAAATGAATTGGGTGTAATTGACAAACTTGGTTTTACTTCATCATATAATCCAAATATTCTTCTTAATCCAGTCCCATAGGATTCGTTATATCCTAGTCTTAATAAAATCTTCGCAAGAGAAGGATTTCGGGTTTTCGAAACTCCGTTTAAAATATCTTCTTCATTAAATCCATCTATTAAACCACCTAAAGAAATAAATTCTATTTGATTTTGATTTACATTAATTATGTTGCTTGCTCCTAAACTGTAATCTCTATGTGTTATAGCATTTACTACTGCTTCTCTAAGAGCAAACTCTGGATAATCGTATTTTTCTATTCTAGTATTTCCTTCAATATTAAAATCAAAACGATTAGCTAAATATATAAATTCAGTAATATCATTTATCTGTTTTAAAATAGATCCTTTAAATTCTTTTCGTTGAATAAATGAAGTATTTTGGTCATCTTTAAATACAGCTACTTTAAAACTAATTGGGTTCTGATCAGATAAAAGTAAAGCTAAATTTGTATATAGATTTGTCTTATTTTGAACAAGTCCAAGTGTAACTAATTTAGGAAAAAACTCTATATTCCTTTCTTTAAATATTTCTGAAGTTTTTTTAAATGTTAAATCTTGATTAGGAGATCTTATTTGTTCAAATCGATAACCATCTGAATTCCTAATCATTCTTTTAATTTCTTCAAAAGTAGCCGGATAAGTACTTACTCCTTTTCTTACAAAAACTCCATTTGAGTTTAACCCTTTAGATCTGATGAAATATGGTTTATTTTCTCTATCGGTTATAATCACCTTAACAATTTCATTATCTACTTTTTGGGCTTTTAAATAAGGAGATGCATCAGGACTAAATGAATCTCTTAAGGCATTTGTAACTTGATTATATAGTTCGTTAAGATCTTCTAATTCGTAAGGATTTCCATCATCATCTACACCGTAGAGTAAAACTCCACCATCTGTATTTAAAAAAGCATCTATATCTTTAAGAGATTTCTTATTATATTCTCTTTTAAATTCTAAATTGTCGTCTTCTTTTCCGTATTTACTCAAAACTTTTCTCCAGTTAAATAAAATTCTCTAGTACTTCAAATCATAAAAAACAGTGCATAAGGAGATCAGTCAGCCGATTCACTCCTTTTACACAAAATGATATAATGAATAAACTTGAGAAACTGCTTATTCAAGCAGCAGCTTGCCAGTTTTGTATTTTTTCTTCGAA
>CANRHG010000049.1 GCA_947630385.1 uncultured Eubacteriaceae bacterium | reverse complement strand
CCTTAGCCCGTACGGAACGTCGGCTCCGACCTTAAGGGCGAGCCGTGAGAGTTCGTCTAGGGAAAAGCCGAGGTCGTATAAGGCGTTTAGGCTTAGTAGCGTCTGGGCCGCGTCGGCAGAACCTCCGCCCAGGCCCGCACCGTCGGGGATATATTTTTCAAGGGTGATACGCGCCGGAAGGAACCTGCCGCTTTCTTCTTCGAGGACCTTTTGGGCTTTTAAGACCAGATCGTCCTTGTAGCCGCCTAGGAGGAGCGTGGAACCCGTTTTTTCGAAAGTCAAGCGGTCGCTTAAGGAGCTGCGAACGTTTAACATGTCGAGGTCGTGGTAGCCGTCGTCCCGTTTTCCCACGATGTCCAGGGCCAGGTTGATCTTGGCGGGGACCCTTACAGAAATCTTGTCCATTCTAATATTCTAACATGTGGTACAATCCACTTATGAAACTCGACCATGAGAATATCGACGGATTTATCTTTGATTTTGACGGGACCCTGGTCGATTCGATGGACCTGTGGGTCGGCATCGACCACATCTATCTGGGCCGTTTTGGCCTGACCGTTCCGCCGGATCTCGGCGAGACGATTTGCGGGATGTCCTTTCACGAGATGTCGCGCTACTTCAAAAAGCGCTTTGATCTGCCGCGAACGCCCGAACAGATTGAAAGGGACTGGCTGGATCTAAGCTACGACCAGTACATGAATAGCGTCCCGTTTAAACCCGGCGCGAGGGAATTTTTATATAAACTAAAGAAAAAGGGAAAGAAAATCGCGATCGCCACCTCAAACCACGGTGGGGTCGTAAAAGACTACTTTAATAAATACGCCCCGGATATCATCGACGGCTACTGCCACGCGGGCAACACGAGCAGGGGAAAACCCGACCCGGAAGTCTTTTTAAACGCGGCGAAAAAGCTAGGCCTTACCCCTTCAAAGTGTATCGTCTTTGAAGACACCTACGAGGGCCTGCTCGGAGCCAAACGTGCCGGCATGCGCAGCGTCGCCGTAGACGACTGCGGAGATAAAAAGTTCCTTAAGCGGGCAGAAGAACTTTCGGACATTATCATCAAGGATTACGGTGAGTTAGAGATATGATCCACTTTGAAAACGACTGGGAAGAGATCTTAGAAGACGAGTTTAAAAAACCGTATTATAGGGAGCTCAGAGAAAAACTTAAAGACGAATACCGCCACGGGACCGTTTACCCGGACATGTACGATCTGTACAACGCCTTTCACTCGACGGCTTTTAAGGACGTCAAAGTCGTCATCCTCGGCCAGGACCCCTACCACGGCCCAGGACAGGCGCACGGGCTGAGCTTTTCGGTACTTCCGGGAACGAAGATCCCGCCGTCGCTAAAAAACATCTACAAAGAACTCGAAGCCGACATCGGTTGCACGCCGGTCGATCACGGCTACCTAAAGAGCTGGGCCGATCAGGGCGTGTTTTTGCTCAACTCCTCGCTATCGGTGCGGGCGGGACAGGCCAACTCGCACAAGGATCTGGGTTGGGAGACCTTTACCGACGAAGTCATAAGAAAGCTAAACGACAGAGAGGAACCGGTCGTCTTTATTTTGTGGGGAAATTTCGCGAGACGTAAAAAAAGCATGATCACCAACCCAAAGCATTTGATTTTAGAGGCACCGCACCCGAGCCCGCTTTCGGCCGACCACGGCTTTTTCGGCTCAAAGCCCTTTTCTAGGGCCAACGCCTTTTTACAGGAAAACGGGATCGAGCCGATCAACTGGTGTCTTCCGGAGGACGTATGAGTTTTGACTTAAACACCAATATCTTCATTCACACGCTGTCAAACCCGTTTCTAAACGGCTTTTTTACGGCGGTAACGCTCTTTGGGACGTACGGCCTTCCGGCCCTCGCGGTGGCCTTCCTGTTTTTTAAAAAGACCCGCTTTTTGGGCTTTACCCTAATCGTCAGCCTGATCCTCGATCTCATCCTATGCTCGGGGATGAAACTACTGATCAGTAGGCCTAGGCCCTACGAGAAGTACCCGGTCGATTTGTTGATCGGTGAGCCCGCCGGAAGCTCGTTTCCGTCCTCGCACAGTTCGGTCGCGATCTGTTTTGCGACGGTTTACTTTAAACTGGCCAAAGAAAGGCCCGAGACGATCTACCGCTGGATCCTGCTAGTTGTGGCACTACTGATCTGTTACTCGCGCCTTTATCTGTTCGTCCACTATCCGAGCGACGTCCTGGCCGGGATCATTTTTGGCTTTTTAATCGGAAGCTACGGGGTATATTTATGTAGAAGGTTACGGGAAAAAGGTTACCTGAAATTTCTAAAACTCGATTGATTCAAGCTCGACTAATAAAGTTATATTAACCTTACTTTTATTTTGTCGAGCTTTTTTCTATTTCTCATAGGAATTTAAAACTTTATCACTTAAAAAGGGTTGACAGGGACGCAAAGTGGGTATTTAATAGTTAAATCAAATTCAAGGACGAAAAAAATGAATACCCTAGAAAATAAAAAAACCGCCTATAAGGTTTCCGGCGTAAGTATTGGCGTCAACACGGCGTTATCGCTCGGAAAACTTGGGGCTGGCATACTATCAAACTCCGCGGCGATGGTCACCGATGCTATACACTCGGCATCGGACGTACTAAGTACCTTCGTCGTGATCATCGGGATAAAGCTTTCAAGCAAAAAGGCCGATGAAGACCATTCTTACGGTCACGAACGTCTCGAAAGCATTGCCGCTATTATCCTCGGTATGTTTCTATTTGTCACCGGACTTCTAATTGGCTACAAAGCGCTCGGCTCGCTCTTCAGAGACCAAACGGATCTCGTGATCCCAGGGACGCTAGCGCTCGTCGCCGCACTGATCTCAATTGTCGTCAAAGAAGGGATGTACTGGTATACCCGCGCGGCGGCAAAGAAAATCGGCTCGGACGCGCTCATGGCCGACGCCTGGCATCACCGGAGCGACGCGCTGAGTTCGGTCGGTGCTTTTTTGGGAATCGGCGCCGCAAGACTCGGCTTTCCGATCTTTGACCCGATCGCCAGCATCATCATCTGTTTATTCATCTCAAAAGCCGCCTACGATATCTTTAAAGACGCGACCGATAAACTCGTCGACCATGCCTGCGATGAAACGACGCAGGAAAAGATGAAACGGGAAGTACTCTCGGTTCCAGGCGTTATCCGAATCGACTCGTTTAAGACGCGCCTATTCGGTCCGAAAGTTTACGTCGATATCGAGATCAGCGCCGATCAAAACCTTAGCTTTCGACAGGCCCACGCGATCTGTGAGACGGTAGAAGATAAGCTTAAGTCGGACTTTCCGTTAGTTAAAGCCGTCATGGTCCACGTCAGTCCCATTTCCCTAGTTTTAGCAGAACCCGCTTAAGCTCTATTTACTAGAAAACGGAGTTTTTACAATTAACGACTACATGGTATGGCCGGTAGGTTCACTTAGAATCTATCGGCCAAATTTTTACCGGAAATCTTCTTCCTCCATAATTTTATCGATCTTTTCATCCCAATCGAGCGTATAACTTGTCTCTTCCTCAATTCCAAGATCATCGGGTTTTACTCGGTTTATGCAGTTTTTGACGAGTTTTCGAAAACCTAATTACTACCA
This sequence comes from uncultured Eubacteriaceae bacterium, assembly GCA_947630385.1. Taxonomy (GTDB): domain Bacteria; phylum Bacillota; class Clostridia; order Eubacteriales; family Eubacteriaceae; genus CANRHG01. Next base: position 7,245 of record CANRHG010000049.1, on the reverse strand, counting down.
ATCCTGATGCAATTATATCCCCTAAACGGCAATTTTATGGAAATCCCATCCATTTTGAACTCTAATAGATCAAATAAGAATTGGTTAGGATAGTGTTATAAGACCAAAAAATCATTTCGAAAATTAGTTAAAATCAACAAATTACTCGGTTTAGTTTAATTGAAATCAATACTCAATAAGGAGAAAGTCATAATTCCTATGAAACGTGACATTTTAAAATAATCTCTTTCCTCTTTTATTTTTCCGTAATATAATCAAAACTAGGAAAGGTTGAATTTTAAAAGGAGATAAAGCATGGGGAAAAACGACAAATACAAAAAAGCAATCGAAGAACTCAATCTTTTTGACGACGACTTTATGAAATTAGTCTTTAGTCGGCACAAAGAACTAGCTATAGAGATCATAAAGCCGATTTTGGCGGAAGCCCTGCCACAGCTTAAAATAAATTACGATAACTCTTTAGAAATCACTCCCGAAGCGGACCAAATCAATCTTGGAGGCCATAGCGTCGTTTATGACGTCGCGGTCCACTGCGAGGGGACGGATATTATTTTAGAACTTCAAAAGGACATTGGGAAATTCAGCCCGAAACGCGGTCGCTTCTATAATTCGTCAAAAGATACGGAACTTGAGAAAGGCTCGAGTTACGACGAACTTCCGACGAGAATCTTAATCGTTTTAGCTCTCGGTGATATAATCGGGAACAAACGGGCCGTCAACCGGTACGCGATGATGAACATCGAGACGCATGAGATCTTAGAAGACGGCCAATATGTGATTTACATCAACTGCCTCAGTGAAGATTTTCCGGAAGCTTATGAAGAAAGCGAAAAAATCATCAAAGATTTGCTAAAGAGCGATCCGGAAACCGTCGATAATGAAATTTATAAGAAGATTCTACGCGAATATAAAGTAATAGATAAGGAAGGAGACGACATGGGAACACCGTTAAGAGAATTAATGGATGATTATGCCGATGAAAAAGTCAGTGAAGCGTTAAAAGATAAAAATAAAGAACTAAAAAATAAAGATAAAGAACTAAGAAATAAAGATAAAGCCCTAGAAGATAAAGATAAAGCTATAGAAGAACGTGATGTTAAAATCAGACAGTTAGAAAAGATTCTTAAAGAAAATAAAATTGAAATTCCTAAGGCAGTTTAAAAAGCTGAATTCAGCGAATCTTCTTGAAAAAGGACGTAAGCCCTTTTTTATATTGGAAAGAAAAAATGGATAAATTGGATTTTATGAGATTTATTAGATGATTAGGAACATGAAAATACGGTCAAATGCTAGAAGATAAAACCGTAAAAACGTGATGAAATTGGTAACTCAATGTTTAAAGTTAGTTTGAGCTAAACTTCAAACATTGAGTTATTTAATGGGAACGTTATAGTATCAATTGCTATCCTAATTCTCTATTTTAGAAAAGCAAGATAATCGTCGAGCCTGTTTTCAATATACCCAGCTAACAATTTCTCCATAGCTTCCGAACTTCCTGTTAAATCATACTGATCAAAAGCGTCGTAATACTTCAATCTATCCGCATATTTAACATCAATAGGAGGAAAACCTGCTTTCATGAGCTCAAGGTTAATAAGCAGTCGTCCGGTACGACCATTACCATCAATAAAAGGATGAATCCGTTCGAAACCAAGATGAAGCTGCGTTAATTTTTTTACAATATGGTCTGTACTATTATTGTAGTTTTGGAGTAACCTCTCCATTTCCTCTTGTATTAAGTAGGGTTGCGTTGGCTTATGTAAAGCTCCTAATATGGTAACCTCCTTAGTTCGATAAACTCCACGATCTTTTCTTCTATCAGTCAAAACGAGAAAATGAATTTGTTTTATATCCCATTCTGTTAAAACCTTTTTGTCGTCTACGAGTTCTTGAACAAACTCAAAAGCCTCTTTATGACCAACTGCTTCTAAATGATCTTTTAAAGGTTTTTTATCGATAGTTAAACCATGAAGAACCAAATCGGTTTCTCTAAGGGTTAGTGTATTTCCTTCAATCGCATTTGAATTATAAGTGTACTCAATCATAAAATCATCCATTAATTGTTTTAGATCTTCTTCCGAAATAGGACGTATCGAATCAAGTTGAACTTTTTTACGATCAATTCTTTCAAATAAACTTTCGTTTGTTTTAAATCGTCCATCTTCTGGCTTTTGAGCATTCTCTGGAATCTTCCATTTTCGGCCTTCTCGAATAGTACCGGGAATTTTACCTTGTGAACATAAAGCCCTCACTCTTCGCTCAGATATTCCCCATTTTTGTGCTGCTTCTTTTACAGATATATACATAATCAATCAGTACAAGAATTTTCTTATCGGAATAATACCGACCAATCGGAACAATAAAATCCCGCTTAACGGAACAATAGTAAATCTATAATAATTTTCCGGTGACTTCAAAGCAAGAATTATTTTAAGCCTACGAGGTAAATCAAATTAATTTGAAAACTTTCGTTTAAAGTTTTCGAAATCCTCCTCATAAAATTCTTGAAGTTTTATCCAAAAAGAACTATTTATACCTAGAATTTTTGTAATAGATAATTCAAAAATTATTTTACTTTAACTGCTTTAGAAGGTTTCTTCTTTGAAGCGATTTAATTTTTCAAAACCAGCTAGATCACGTTCGTAATATTTTTGCAATCTTATCCAAAAATTTTTACTAATACCTAAAGCTCTTTCGAGTTCAGAGGCAAAACTTTTAGAGACATTCTCCTCTCCACATATGAATTCTTGAATAAATTCTTCAGTTCGACCAGTTTTATCGGCTAATTCTTTTATGCTAATTTCCTTGTTCTCCAAAACTTCTGCCAAGGCTTCGCCTGGATGATAAATATAATCGCGAGATAATCCAATTTGATCTTCATTGACTGCCATACTAATCATTTCCTTTCTGAAAAACAATGTTCACTTATTTGATCTAATTAAGCTAGTTCCGACCCAGATTAATCCTCGGTAGGTTAAAAAGAAAAAACAAAAGAGTAAAAATTAAAGCTTGAGATTTAAAAGAATCTACGTAGAAGAATAAAGACTGGAACTCCTTAATCAAAATTAAAAAGAAGTCCCAGATGGATAAGGATGACTATCAATCCTTAGTTTAACATAGTCGTTTTAAAACTCCACCAAATATTAAAAATTTGCGCACCGAAAAACCTCATCCTTAATCGCCCAGTTTTAAATGTATTTTTATTAGATCCCTTTAGATTCTTTCTAAGTTATCTCATATTTAAATAGGCGAGAAATGAAAAAGAGATCAAGAGAGAGCCTCTTGATCCCATGTGTTTTTTTCAATTAGAACCCGTGTCCTTCTCCAAGCCCCGTAAGTTCCGGTCCATAAGCTTCCTTGGCGTAATTGATCGCCGCCAGCAGGTTATGAAAACCGTTGTATACATCGTCGTAGCCTGGGAAGTGATAAGCGTTAAATGTAAACGGTGTGGTCTGCATTAAACCCTTAGCTTCCTGCCCGATCAATGTGTTGACGTCGTACAATTCCTGATCCGCGTTCTGGTCTCCCGCTGATTCGGTATTGATTTGACGCAAGACACGGTTGATGATCGTTTCGGTTGGTGTGATCTCGTTTAACTCCAAAGCCTTGATAACATAAGGCCGCCAGGCTTCGATATCACCCTTTTGAATGTTCGGTTTACCAACCATTAAGTTTGTCCCAACCTCAACGATTTCATTGACGGGATTGGTTTGTGAGTCGCTGGTGATGTGGCGTTCGACCTCTACCCCATTATTGTAGATAACTTCTTCGGTGTACGAACGCACCCCGTTTTGACCCGGTTGCAGGACCTGCGTACTGTTGTAAGCCGCGTCGTCGTTTTCAACCGTCTCGGAAATATACGGGATGATCTCGGTCTTGACTTCCGTCGAACTGTTCGTTCTTGAAACCGTGATGTTGGAGTCGGCCTGCGTTAACGTCTCCGACGGTAGCGGCGAAACGATATCGACCGGACTAATGGTGATATTGTTTTCCTTTAAAACATCGCCGACCGTCGTTGCTCCCGACGAATAAGGATGAACCTCTCCGTCGACGATTATTTTCCCGACGATTTTTTGATTAAGTTCAAGGTTATCGATCGAGTGGATTTTATCTTCATAGTTGTAGTCGCAACTATAATTGTCTTCGTCTCCTACGGCCTGTGCAACCACTTGGCCAACCGTTTCGTTTGGCTTTTTCTGAATGATCTGTGTGGTAACGTAGCCCTGCGCGTCCTTTATATTGATCGTAACCGGATCTTGTCTGAGATATTGATAACTTAACATGCCAAAGACCGTGCTTAGAAGGATCAAACCCAAAAAAGCTAACATCCAAAGCCTGGCCTTTGAAACTACTCTGTTCTTGCCCATATGTTTCTAAAATTTCTACCAAATTTTTTTGCATTGAAATTTTAGCATATCTGTTACACTTTTTCAATAACTCGGCTACATTTTGGATATATATAAGTGTTTGGGTTTAAAATCCGGAAGGTAGGACGGCAGTAATCTCGCATAATAAGTGAGGCTCTTAAACGGGCCGAAAAAAAACCGGCTCCGTTAAGAGCCGGTGACGTCTCAGATGGACGATTCTTCCTTATCTTCTTCGTTTTCGAGTTCGACCTGGTCGATTTCCTTTTCGGCCTGTGTGTCGTCGAGCTCTTCCGCGATCGTATCTTCCATTTCTTTGATTTCTTTTTCATCGGCCGGTTCTTCCGGTTCGATCCCTAGGGGTTCGGCCTGGCCGATCGTATATTCTTCGTATTCGCTTTGCACTTCGGGTTCTTCGCCTTTTACATCCTGCGCCGGGCTAAAATCAAAGTTGACCGGCGGCTGAGATTGTTCTACCGTAATGTCCTGCGGGACTTCGTCCTCGACTTTTTCGTCTCTCTTTAAGAAGTGGGTGACGTAACCAAAGAAGAAGAACGAACAGGCATAAAACAGATACGGGGCACACTGGCTGACGTAGGAATTTAAGATGTCCGAAAAAGGGATCGCTCCATACATTCCCGAAGCCGTGACCGAGGCGATGTAAGTGGCCGTGACGTAAATCGAATAAAGCGTATAGATCAAAAACAGTCCGGCTAAAACATAAAAAATGATTTCAAAAATTTTTGGATTTTTGTACATTGTTATCTCCTTAATTATGATACTTCTATTTTCTCGCAAGAACCTACAAATTAGTTAAAAATTTCCTTATAAGATGGTATTCCAAACAAGCTTTGTGCGTTTTTTACGGCCCGGACGATGGCTTTTTCGGTTACATAAGCGGCCATAGCTCCGGTAAGGTTGAGATCCGTTTTTACTTCACCGGTCGTAACGGCGTAAAGGCTGTCCCCGTCCATCGTCGTGTGTACCGGAACGATCGCCCGCGCGATCCCGTCTTGGGCCATCTGCGCTACCTTGTTGAGGCGGGCTTTGTCGAAGTCCGCGTTGGTCAGAATGCAGCCGATCGTCGTATTGCCCCGCACAAAACCAAAGTGCTCTTTGTAATTTTTTAACATGAGATCAAAAGTCGAGACGAGTTTTCCGTCTACGTAGGCACCGGCGATTTCCTTGCCTTTTTCGTAAACGTCGCCAAAGGCGTTTACGGCGATGATCGCCCCCACTTTCAGATCTCCGACTTTGATCGCGTACGTACCGATACCGGACTTCATCCAGCTCTTATCGCCCAAGACCTTACCGATGGTCGCGCCGGTTCCAGCCCCGATAGAGCCTTCTTCGTCCGGATCTCCGGTTTGGGCGTTTTTGCAGGCCTGATAGGCCATGGCGCTATCCGGAGCCGCCATGCGGTCGCCCACGCCCAGGTCAAAGAGCCCCGACTGCACGACCAGTGGTACCAGGCGTACGCCGGTATCAAGGCCAATTCCGTGTTCTTCGAGGTACTTTTGTACCCCACCGGCCGCGTCGAGCCCGAAAGCCGAACCACCCGAGAGTACGACCGCGTCGATTTTTTGGGCTTCGGAAAGATCGCTAAGGAGCGCGCTTTCCCTGGAAGCCGGACCGCCTCCGGCGATATTTAGCCCGGCGCCCATGCCTTCATCCCTTAAGATGACGGTAATGCCCGTGCCACGGCTTAGGTCCTGGGCGTGGCCGATCTTAAAACCAAACTCTTTTAAATTTATTTTCATTCCTATTCCCCTTTAATACCGGAAGCTCTCCCCTTATTTTTTCAATAAGACCAAGGTCGAGCTCAGCCGTTAGAATTCCTTCATCCGTCCCGATATCCGCTACGAGACTGCCGTCCGGCGCGGCGATGAGCGAGTGGCCGTAGACCGGAAAGTGCTCTTTACTCTGGGCGGGCGCGCAGGCGAGGAGGTAGCTTTGGCTGTCACACGCCCTTGCCCGGCACAAAAGCTCCCAGTCGCGCCGGCCCGTATAATAATTAAAGGCCGCGGGAACGGCGATGATCCCGGCCCCCATTTGGCTCAAATTTACAAACTGTTCCGGAAAGCGCAGGTCGTAACACACCGCAAAGCCGACCGGAACCGGAGTGTCTTTAAAAACGCTGTACGCATTTCCTGGGAAATACCTATCCGCTTCACTGACTTCGACGTCCTTACTGTGGGCCTCAAACAGGTGGATCTTGCGGTAAAAGGCGCGCCTTCCGTTTTTATAACAAAAGCAGGTGTTGTAAGTCCTACCCCCTACGGTCTCCGGGACCGTCCCGGCAACCAACAGGGAATCGGGCGCGAGGGTGGAAAAAGTCTCATGAAAAGTCTTTAGATTTAAATCAAGAGGGGTTCCAAACGGCGCTAAAAAAGCTTCCGGTAAAACGATGATATTAGCGCCGGAAGCTTGCCTTACAAAATGCTCCGCTTTTTTTAAATTTTCCTGTACGTTCCGGCCCACATCAAGCTGAATCAGCGCGACTTTCATCTTAGCCTCCCGCGTATTCTTCTAAGACCTGCCCGCTGTCGCTCATTCTTCTAGCGTTTTCGCTCCCGACGTAGCGCAGGTGCCAGGGTTCGTAGATCACGCCCGTGACGTCTTCTTTGCCCTGCGGGTAGCGTACGACAAAACCGTACGACGGCGCGTTGGCGACGAGCCAGTTATAGGCACTGGTCAGGGCGAAGTCCTGGCGAAGCAGGTAGTCGGTGTCGGCGGTCGATACGTCGACGGCAAGGCCCGTCTGGTGCTCGTTGGTCCCGGCCTGCGTGTTTTCAAAGTTGACGACCGTACCGTTGGCAGCGATCTCCTCGTCGTAGAGTTCCTGTTGGGTCTCGGGGTCGATGTAACCGTCGTTAAAATA
>CANRHG010000048.1 GCA_947630385.1 uncultured Eubacteriaceae bacterium | reverse complement strand
GAGGTCTGCCCTGAGCAGACCGACCGCACAACTGGACAGCCGCAAACCCACTTCCTTTCAGGTGGTGGGTAGTTGATCAACCCTCTCCTCCTTTAATAAAGCTTAATTATTTCGCATAATACTTAAAATGTCAGGTAATTATGTAAAATGTATTATAATTTTATTTAATTATAGCACCTTTCTTAAATTTTTTAAAGATATGTTTAAGATTGTATTAAGTTTTCTATGGCAAAAACAAATGTTTTTCAATGTCGGACTTTTCGTTTAAAATAACAATATTAAGTATTTTTTGACTTGGAGTGTTTTATGAAAGTACAAAGTCAAAACGCACTCGAATTTGCTTCAACTGAAGACGTTTTAAATACCTTAAAAAACTTACTTCAGATCGAATGTACGGCCGGAAGCGCAGGGAAGATCACCGAAGAAGCCCCGCTCGGTGAAAACATCAAAGAAGCCATCGATTACGTTTTAAATGTAGGAAAACTTTTGGGCTTTAGAACCAAAGCGCTCGACGGGTATTCGGGCTACGTTGAAATGGGACCCGAAGACGCCGAAGAGTTGGTCGCGATCATCGGCCACGTCGATACCGTCCCGACCGGAGACGGGTGGACGAAGGAGCCGTTTGATCTTACGGTAGAAGACGGAAAAATGTACGGAAGAGGGACCAACGACGACAAGGGACCGGTCATCGCTAGCCTATACGCCATGAAAGCCGTTCAGGACTCGGGCATTCCCCTAAACAAGAGGGTACGCCTGATTGTCGGAGGCGACGAAGAAAACGGGGACTGGCGCTGCATGGAACGGTATAAAGAAACCGAGCAGCTCCCCGATTACGCGTTCTCACCCGACGCGAACTACCCGCTGATTTTTGCGGAAAAAGGGATCCTCCACTTTGACGTCGTAACGGACGAAGGATCCGAAGACGTTACGATCGATTCCGGAACCGTCCCGAATATCGTCCCGGAAAAGGCCGAAGCCAGTGTCGTGGGAAAAGAATACAAAGCGACGGGGGTTGCGGCCCACGCGATGGAGCCAGAAAAAGGTGATAACGCTTTACTGAAACTGGCGAGGACTTTAAAAGAAGAGGGCGTCAATCATCCGTTTATCGAGTTACTCAACAACGCCGACAGAGAAAACTTTGATATAGAGCTCAGTGATGAAGTTTCCGGAGAGCTAACGCTTAATCCAGCGATCGCCCACCTAAACAAAGACGGCGCGGTCCTGACCTGCGACGTCCGTTACCCGGTCACACTCGACGGGGATGAAATCATAGACCGTATCTCGAAAGCCGTCAAAGCTTTTGGGCCGTTTGAAGTTAAACTTTCAAATGACGTAAAGCCACTTTACGTCGATCAGGACTCCGAACTGGTTACGAAACTTCTCGACGTTTACAACAAGGCCACGGGGTCGAACGAAAAAGCCATCGCGGTCGGTGGTGGGACCTACGCCCGCGCTTTCGACAACGCCGTCGCTTTTGGCGTGATCTTCCCGGGAAAACCCGATATGTGCCACCAAAAGGACGAGTACTGGCCACTAGACGACATGTTAGCGAACATTCAAATAATCGCAGACGCAATCATTGCACTAGCAAAGTAATTATTTTTATTTTTTATTATGGAAGAAAAAGACACTACTTTTAAACCTTATATCTCCGCGGACAAAACTCTTCCTGAGATGACAACGACTTCAATCATCTTAGGTATAATCCTTGCGATCCTCTTTGGAGCCGCTAACGCCTACCTCGGTCTACGCGTTGGGCTTACGATTTCCGCTTCGATACCGGCGGCGGTCATCTCGATGGGCGTTATCCGCATCTTATTAAAGAAAGAATCAATCTTAGAAAACAACATGGTCCAGACGATCGGTTCCGCCGGTGAATCGGTCGCGGCCGGCGCGATCTTTACCCTACCCGCTCTGTTTATCTGGGCCACGCAATGGGGAGAAACCCCACCGTCGTTATTTGAAATCTCCATCATTTGTATCTGTGGCGGTTTCTTAGGGGTCTTATTTATGATCCCGCTTCGTCAGGCTCTAATCGTCAAAGAACACGGCGTTTTAAAATACCCTGAAGGCACAGCCTGCGCGGAAGTTCTCCTCGCCGGTGAATCCGGCGGCGCCTCGGCCTCAACGGTATTTACGGGCCTCGGTTTTGCGGCCCTTTATAAATTTATTTCCGACGGACTTTTCTTGTTCCCGTCTGAAATATCCTTTGATATCCCGGTCTACAAAGGCTCGGCTTTTGGAACCTCCGTACTACCCGCTCTCGTCGGCGTGGGTTATATCTGTGGCGCGGACGTTTCAGCGACCCTTTTTGCCGGCGGTGTGATCTCCTGGCTTGCGCTCATGCCACTGATCGCGACCTTTAGTGGAAACGGTATCATCTTCCCGGGCGAAGTCCCCGTCCTTGACATGACCCCGGACGAAATCTGGTCAAACTACGTTCGCTATATTGGCGCCGGCGCGGTCGCGACGGGCGGTTTCTTATCCCTGATCAAGTCCCTTCCACTGATCGTCACGACCTTTAGAGACGCGATGAAAGACTTCAGCATCAAGGGAACGGGATCGACCCTCAGAACGGAAACGGACCTTGAAATGAAATGGGTCATCCTTTTGGTCGCAATTATCGCTTTAATTATCTGGCTCATTCCCGCCGTTCCGGTCAATTTCCTAGGCGCGATCATGATCGTCATTTTCGGCTTCTTCTTCTCAACGGTCGCCGCGCGAATCGTCGGGATCATCGGAAGCTCGAACAGCCCGGTCTCCGGTATGACGATCGCCACCCTTTTGATCGCGACCCTGATCTTAAGAATCACGGGTACGACCGGTCATCCCGGAATGACTTCCGCCATCGCCATCGGCTCGGTCATCGCGATCATTACCGCCATTTCCGGCGATACCTCGCAGGACTTGAAGACCGGTTACATTGTTGGGGCTACGCCGAAGAAACAACAGATCGGGGAACTCATCGGGGTTTTGGCTTCTTCGATCGCCATCGGCGGCGTCTTATACCTACTCAGTACGGCCTGGGGCTTTGGTTCGGCCGAACTACCGGCTCCGCAGGCCAGCTTGATGCAACTCGTCGTAGAAGGCGTCATGGAAGGAAATCTTCCCTGGACCCTCGTTTTCATCGGCGTATTTATCGCGCTCTGTGTTGAGTTATTGGGGGTTTCCGTCATGCCGTTTGCCGTCGGGATGTATCTTCCGGTTCAGACCTCTACCGCCATTATGGTCGGTGGTCTGGTAAGGCTGGTCGTCGACAAGTGGAAGAACGTGACAGATAAACAAAGAGTTGGGATGCAAAACTCCTGTCTGTTGTACTCTTCCGGAATGATCGCCGGAGAAGGTTTAATCGGAATACTGCTAGCGGTCTTTGCCATCATTCCCTTCGGGTCCGGGACCTTGGGAGATGCCATCGATCTTTCGAAGTATTTCTCTTTGGGACCCATCGGCTCGATCGTCTTCCTACTGATACTGGTCGCTTCGATGTTCTATTTTGCCTTTAAAGGGAAAACCGGCGGCATCGATGAAGTGCCGCTCGAAGAAGAAATTGCGGATTAAAATTAAGCTGCTTCGGCAGCTTTTTTATTATGGAAAGAAAACTAAAGAAGGATGAAAATTTCCTAGAACTCATCCCAAAACGTAACCCCGCGCTTAAATACGAACTGGATGAGAATAAACTGGTGACGATCGTCGTCCCGAATATCGGCTTTTTTAATAAGTTAGCCCAGCTCGTCTTTAGGCGACCGAAAACGAGTTACATCCACTTGGATCCATACGCGAGTTACGTTTGGCGCGGGATAAACGGTAAAAGGGATATTGCGGCTCTTGGAAAATATTTAAAAAGAGAATACGGAGAAGAAGCCGAACCTTTGTACGAACGGCTTGTTAAATTTATTCACATCTTAAAAGAAAATAAATACATCGGACTGGTCGATAAAGACGACGTTCGTATCAAATGAACTTACTGCCTCCCTTTTTGGGAGATTTTTATTTTAACCTCGAAAAATTTTCCAAAAAATTTAAATTTTAATTGTTTTATTGGGTACGATATAATAAACTAAACATGTGAACAATTGCTCAAATGTTCAAATGTTCAATTTTGAGGTACGCTAAATGGAACAATTTTCAAAGTGCAACCACTGCCATAAAACGCTCGCGTATTGCAGTTGTGAACGTCCACAACATACGCAGATCTATAAAGTCAGCAATCTGGACTGCGCGAATTGTGCTTTAAAGATTGAAGACAAATTAAAAGTACTGCCGGCAGTAAAAGATTGTTCGGTCAGTTACCCCCTTGGCCAATTAAAAATAACGAGTGGGTATAACGAAAAGATTTTACCGGAAATCCAGTCTATAGCGAGAACAGTCGAATCGGACGTCGAATTTACAGCCGATGAATCTCAGACCAAGACGTTTCCGATAAACGGACTGGACTGCGCGGCGTGCTCGAAAAAAATCGAAGACGCGATCAATAAAATGCCGCAGGTCCAGGAAGCCGTTATTACGTACGAGACCGGAAAACTAAAATTAACGGCTAAAGACCCACAGAAGATCTTACCTGCGGTCCAAAGAACCGTTGACAGCGTAGAAGACGGGGTCACGATCGGAAAGCCAAAAGAAGAAAAAGTAAATTACGATTTACTGTCCGCGATCGCCGGGACCATTATCTTTGTTCTGAGCTGGGTCTTTGAAAGTCAGCTGGGACATACAACCGAGATCGTTCTACAGCTAATGGCCTATCTTCTTCTCGGTGGGAAGATCTTGTGGAAAGCGGTAAAAAACATCGGCCATAAAGACTTTTTCGATGAGAATACGTTACTGGTCGTAGCGACAATTGCCGCGTTTGCCATCGGTGATTTTCACGAAGCGGTCGGCGTTCTCCTGTTTTTCCGGATTGGAGAATTCTTCGAAGATTACGCGGTAAAAAGAAGCCGTGAACAGATTTCAGACGCCGTCGACTTGAGGCCCGAAACCGTCATACTCGTTGAAAACGGAACCGAGAAGACGGTCGCGGCCGAGACGGCTCAAATCGGGGATCACATCCTAATCCGCCCGGGAGACCGCATCCCATTAGACGGAAAGATCATCGACGGAAATTCTAGACTCGATACTTCCGCTATTACCGGCGAACCCGTTCCAAGAACGGTAAGAAACGGTGACGAGCTTTTATCCGGTTCGGTCAATCTGGACAGCCCCATAACACTTGAAGTAACAAAACCTTTATCCGAATCCCTTGTCACAAAAATTTTGGAATCGGTTGAAAACGCCGCGGCAAACAAACCCCAGATCGACCGTTTTATCACCCGTTTTTCAAAAATATACACACCGGTCGTCGTATTAATAGCCGCGTTGATCGCCATTATTCCACCCCTGATCGTAGGCGACTGGCACCACTGGATCTACACTGCCGTCACTTTCTTAGTTATCAGTTGTCCCTGCGCGCTGGTACTTAGCGTTCCGCTTTCTTACTTTTGCGGGATCGGCGCCGCGGGAAAACTCGGGATCTTATTTAAAGGTGGAAATACGCTTGAGATCATCTCTAATCTACAAACCGTCATCTTCGATAAGACCGGAACTTTAACCAACGGCGACTTTAAAGTCCAAGATGTAAGGACCAACGGAGTTGATAAGGACGAACTCTTAAGGTTGGCGCTGACCAGTGAGAAAAACTCGACCCACCCGATTGCCGTAAGCATTAAAGACTACGCCAAAGAACAAGGTTTAAAACCGGAAGCGATCCTCTCACAAAGGGAGGTCTCCGGTAAAGGGATGGTCACCGACATAGAAAATAAGACGGTCTTTTGTGGAAATAAGCAGCTTTTAGAAAGCAATGGGATTAAAATCCCGGAAAGTTTTATCGGACCGAACAACATTTATCTTGCCCAAAACGGTGAGTTCTTAGGAGCCATAACGATTTCGGATACGATCAAAAAGGGAATCCCGCAAATGATTGAAAAACTCAAACGGCGTGGGCTTAAGACGGCCATGCTTTCGGGAGACCATAAGACCAACGCTACCCTCGTAGCCGGAAAAGTGGGGATCGATCAGGTTTACGCGGAGCTCTTACCGCAACAAAAACTTGAAAAACTCAACATGATCCGACAGACACAGGGACCGGTCATGTACGTTGGAGACGGTATAAACGATGCTCCGGTTCTAGCCGGTGCGGAAATCGGAGCGGCTGTAGGTAAAGGTTCGGATATGGCTATCGAAGCTGCCGATCTAGTGTTTTTATCCAACGATTCCGAAGCGATCGACGAAGCCATCGATATCGGTCATTATACTAAGAAAATCGCTTGGGAAAACGTCTATATCGCTTTATTCGTTAAGTTCTTTATTTTATTCATTGGACTTATCGGGTTTGCCAATATGTGGCTAGCGGTTTTTGCCGATACCGGAGTTACACTCATTTGTATCTTAAACTCACTGCGGATTTTATTTAAATTCCGTAAAAAGAAGTAGAGAAAAAAGTAAGCGTCCAGCTTAAAACTGGACGCTTTTTTTAAATCCTCTTATTGTCCTTGTCATAAAAGATTCGCTCGGTGATCTGAGTGGGAATTTTTTCCTCTCCGATTTCTACCGTATCCCCGATTTTTGTCTTATCCGTATCGACGACGGCAAAACCTATATTTTCATCGTTCGTGAAGCTGTAAGTGTAGAGCGTGACGTAGCCGACTTCTTCCCCGTCTTTGTAAACTTTATCTTTAGGTTCTATTTCTACGTCGTCTTTTACGACAAAACCGAGCAGTTCTTTTTGAGGTTTTTCATCACGGTTTAGATGATCTTTTCCGATAAAATCCTTCTTCCAACCGATCGACCAACCGTAACCGGCTTCGAGCGGGTTTAGTCCTTCGAGGTCGCTCATTAGTACGTACCCTTTTTCTCTCGGAAGGCTTGTTACGATAACGTCGGTCGTTATATTTTCCATTCCGTACTTTTGTCCGGCTTCAACGAGCTTTTCTTCAAGCGCTTTTGCCTGTTTTGGACTAACATACAGTTCGTATCCGAGCTCTCCCGTGTATCCACTTCGGGCTACGTTAACGTCGATGTCCCCTACCGTGTTAGACTTAAAGTCAAAATGCTTTAAATCATCTACCGAATTATCCAGTAGATCGTTAAGAACCTTTAGAGAATTCGGACCTTGAACGGCAAACATCGTATTTTCCGGCGTGATATCTTCGTAAGCGATCTCATAACCATTTTTATGCTTGTCGATCCAATTCATCAGTTCTTTGATAAATAAAGTAGAAACGTTGTATACATCTTCGTCCATACGAAATACGATCACATCGTCGATGATCTTGCCTTCTTCGTTGAGCATGGTCGTATATTTCGCTTTTCCGACCGGCGCGTTCGACAGTGGAGCCACAAACAGGTAATCTACAAATTCCGGAGCGTCTTTTCCGGTAATTTGTAAAAGCTGGTGCGTAAAATCATAGTATCCTACGTTATCCCGAACCGCTTCGTGTTCTTTACGGGCCAAAGCATCGTTTTTTGTTGCCATCTTGTACCTCGGTTTGATTATTTTAAATCATTATATCGCTTTATCGTTCGGCTTTCCCGAACGTATTTTTAACATTTAACAAAATCCAAAATAAGCGATAAAATATTTTTTTATCAAATTTAGTATTCTAAATTTCGCTAATTAAAGGAGGCAGAAGAATTTTAACATTTTTCGTTTGTCTTTTGGCCGGTCTCGGCGCAGGTCTTGGAACCGGATTTGCCGGGATGAGCGCGGCCGCGGTCATCTCCCCTATGTTAATTACGTTTTTAGGGGTAGAACCTTACAAGGCCGTTGGAATCGCTTTGGCCAGCGACGTACTAGCCAGTGCTGCCAGCGCGTACACTTATTATAAAAACAAGAACATCGACATAAAAAACGGCGTAGTGATGATGATCTGTGTTCTGATATTTACGGTAATAGGTAGTTGGGTTTCGAGTTTTCTTCCTAGTTTTGTGATGGGAAATTTCAGCATTATCATGACCTTGATCCTCGGAGTCCGTTTTATTGTAAAACCGGTCATCACGACCAAAGAAAAAATGGAAAGCGTAGATCCGAAGAAACGGATTTTTCAATCCATTTTAAGTGGTTCGGTCGTCGGTTTTATCTGCGGTTTTGTGGGGGCCGGTGGCGGTATGATGATGCTTTTACTTCTGACTTCTGTTCTAGGCTACGAGCTTAAAACGGCGATTGGAACGAGCGTCTTTATCATGGCCTTCACGGCTTTAACCGGATCAGTCAGCCATTTTATAATCGGAGGATTTCCGGATCCCTACATTCTGTTTCTTTGTATTTTCTTTACGCTGATTTTTGCCCTGATCGCCGCTAAAATAGCGAACAAATCGGAGCCAAAAGTTTTAAACCGGATCGTCGGCTCTATTCTCATATTATTGGGAGTTAGTATATTGTCGGTCGATTATCTACGAAAATTATTTATATGATTTTTTAGAAAGTATCACTTTAATGGAAAACTATTTTCTTACAAAGGAAAGTGAAGAAGAGATTAGAAAGCTGAATAAAGAAATTTCCGAAGATTTTTCGGTGAAACTGAAAAATTTAAGACAAAACGATCTAAGAAAATCGCTCATTAATTATTTAAAATTATACAGCGATCTTCCGGAAATCTATTATGTAAATAGCTCGGAAGATCAACTGGTTTTACTTTTTTATGCCGTCCTGACCGGCCTTAAAGTCGGAACGCTCCTTCTTTTGTCGTATCCGAACTTTTCCGAACGGGAAATTGAGGATTTGACCTTTGTCTTAAAAGAAAGAAACTTGCTCAGCCCTATCATCGACTATCTCGTCCTTACCGATGAAGACAATCTTCATAAAATTACCAACCGCCTAAGACGGGGCGAAGCCTGTTTTAAGATATTATACGAAACTTCGGAAACGGTGGAACAAAAAAACTTCTTCCAGACGACCGACTCACGTTTTGACGACTTTTTCTTAAAAGTCCTCGATTATTACGACGGTCTCTCAGAAGAAGCAGAAGCCAATAAAGCCGAAATCATCCCTTTTAAGAAATTTAAAGATTCATGATCACCATTCGATCTCGTCGATGTCGGCGGGATCGGATTGGACTTCGATGCTCTCAACTTTTCCGTTTTTCATTCGGATGACACGGTCCCCGATCGGCGTAATCGCGAGGTTATGGGTGATCAATATGACCGTCATCCCGTCCCTTTTACTCGTCTCCTGTAAAAGTTTTAAAATGTTTTTCCCGGTCTTATAATCGAGCGCTCCGGTCGGCTCGTCACAAAGTAAAAGCTTCGGCTGTTTGGCCAGGGCTCTGGCAATAGCCACCCTTTGTTGTTCCCCACCGGAAAGTTGGGATGGGAAATTGTCCCTGCGCTCGCTAAGTCCGACTTTATCCAAGACGTCTTTGGCGTCGGCCGGATTTTTGCAAATCTGGGCCGCCATCTCCACATTTTCTAAAGCCGTAAGATTCTGAATTAAGTTATAAAACTGGAAGACAAAACCGGTATCAAAGCGGCGGTATTCGGTCAATTGTTTTTCGTTTAGTTCTTCCAGATGTTTTCCGTCAATGATGACTTCACCGGAAGTCACGTTATCCATTCCGCCTAAAATATTTAAGACCGTAGTCTTCCCCGCTCCCGACGGGCCGACGACAATGACGAACTCTCCGGGATAAATTTCAAAATCGATCCCATCGGCTGCGTTGATCGTGACTTCCCCCGTATGATATTCTTTACGAACGTCTTTAAATTCGATTAATGCGTTATTCACTTTAAAACCTTCTTAATTATTTCGTACCGTTCTATTAAGGTCTCAAGACTCATCGCACAATTTGCCGGTGAGGTTGAAGGTAAAACGTGAGCCTTAAGTCCGGTGTCTTTTTCACAAAACTTATGGTACAACTCTCCCGCTTTTTTTCCCGTCGTAAAAATATGTTTGATATCTGTCCCTTTAATTTCTTTTGCGATATCGTTTACGACCGGGTCTTTGATGCTCGAATCGCTCGCGCCGGTAATTTTACAACTCTCTAAAACGTCCCACAGCGCGATTTTCTCGGCTTTTAAAAAATCTTTCTTCTGATTAATCGTCTTGAGCTCTCCCGTATTAAATAGGGCCTGCATAACTTTCCAAAAGCGGTTTCTCGGGTTTCCATAAAAGAAACCGACCTCTCTGGAGAGCGGCGATGGAAAGGTCCCAAGAATCAAAACCCTTGAATCCGGATAGATGACGGGTGGTATTGGGTGGCTTAATTGCAGTTCGTACTTATTTTGATTAGTTTTCATCTGTTATAATACTTATATTTACGTTAAAATATAGCCAAAGGAGGAGAATTTTTAACTTGAGATTTTTAATTTTAAACTAACAATTTCCAAGTTAAATTTGCCTCGTTTGTTGGTCAATACTTAAGTAAACGCTTACGGCCATCAAAATTACAGTTATCCATCTTTTACGGTCGTCTTGAGCTTACGGATATTGATTAAACTTAAAATAATAACTTTGAGATTTAAAAATGATTAAAATCAACAAAGAGATTTTTGGAGAACGCTTAAAACAACTCATGAGTAATTTTAAAGAAACGACCTACTCGCTCGGGTCGCGCTTTAATCTCTCACCCCCAACGATCTCCAGATACACCCGCGGTCAGATGGCCCCGAAATTAACTACCGTTAATGAACTGGCGAATTATTTTAACGTAAATCCGGCCTGGCTTGCCGGTGAGTCCGCTTCGATCTACACGACGGAAGTCTTAGACGAACTAGATACGGGTTCAATGATTACTGTACCATTATACAAGACGATTCAGTACGATAAGCCACTTTTTTCGAATGAAAAATCGAACGAAGTCCTTAAAATTCCGCAAAAGCAAATCGACCGCTTTGGCGCGACCATCGGTTACCTGATGCCGGACAATTCAATGAGTCCTACGATCGAAAAAGGCGACCGCATTTTAATTAAATTAAATACCCAACTAAAAGAAGGTAATCTTATCGCACTTTTTGTCAACCAGTCCGATATGCTC
>CANRHG010000047.1 GCA_947630385.1 uncultured Eubacteriaceae bacterium | reverse complement strand
TCCGGATTAAGCCCCAGGGCCGTTTCATAAAGTCCCATGAGTTCGCTGAGGTCTTCCCTAATCGTTTCTTCGAGCGGGGCGCGTTTGTCGTAAAGTTTATAGGCGATGATCCCGTTTTCGTAACGCTTGTCGGGAAGTTCGACTTTATCCGCGTCTTTTGAGAACGTCCCCATGCTCATCAGGCCCCGGTAAGCGTCCGCTTTTTGGAGTAGGGCCAGATTTAAGGCTTCGAGTAACTCTTCACCTTCCAGCCCCTGGTGCTTTAACTCTTCTTCGAGCGGAAGAAAACCGTTGATGAGGGTAAGGTACAGATGTTTGGTATCTTTGTTTAACAGATAAGCGATGTAAAGGCCCGTATCGCGGATCCTTGAGCTTTCTTTATCGGTGACCGAAATGTACGGCACCAGGGCCCAGTCGTCTACGCCGGCAAAACCCCGGATATCGTACTTCGTCAGATCGACCACGCCCAGATTCATCAGCGCGTCCGGAATGCTGTCGGTGATGAGGTCTTTAAAGGAATAGCGGAAATCTTTGGTGAAATAGGTGTCGTAGTCAAACATTAAGTTTTCAAAGCTGTCGGTCAGCGAAGGCGCGTCTTCCCTCGCGTAATAGGCCTCGAGCTTTTGGTCCATATTTTTGACGATAAAGTTCCGGTCGTCGGTCGAGAGTTCGGTCTGAAGGGCCGGATTGAGCTGGAACAGAAAGTGATCGTTGGTCTGACTGATGCGGATAAAATCTTTTTCGGAAAGCTTCGGGTACTGGTGGTCCAAGAGAAAAGAAAGAATTTCGTCCAGTCCCGCTTCTTTTAGGTTATCTATGTTGTTTTCGGCCTGCTCGTCGATCTTTCCGGTAGCGTCGAGGCGTTTTTCGAGCCTACGCTTGAGCTTGCCCGAGACCATAAAGACGTCGCTGTTTCCCTGATTGTCCAGGTTATCGAAGAGTTCACGCACGAACACGACGTCGTAAGAGTCTTTGAGCTTACCAAGATTTTTCCCCGTGCCCAAAAACTCAAAAAGATCCTGCTTTAGACCGATGGCTTTGTTCCAGGGCAGCACCAGACGAAGGTTGTATTCGTCCGAGCCGGTCTTATCGAAGATAAGTTTGGGCCGCTCACCTTCGTGCGCTTCGCTGTAGTACTGCTTGTAATCTGGAAAAACGCCGATGAGTCGGCTCGTCAGGGCTTTGCTCAGCGCGAGCTTAGGCTCCCTTTGGTTTTGGCCGTACGAGGGATACTCTCTGCCTTCGTAATAGATTAAGAGCCTTCGGTCTTTTTTGTTGTCATAACTTAGGTCAAAATAATGCGCGGCGGCGCCGTCGAGATCGATAATACCCGTTTCCAGGTTTTGTTCGTTTAGGGTTAATTCGGCTTTATAACCGTCGATGATCCAATTTTGCATTTTGGCTATAAAAAGAAAAAACCGGCAAGAGCCGGTTGAATTTTAAAGATTGCTTTTGAAGAAGTCTTCAAGTTCAGTGATTACAACATCTTCATCTGGACCGTCGGCCTGTATGACCAATTCTTCGCCGTGTTTGGCTCCTAGGCCCATAACGCTGAGCATACTCTTGGCGTTACCTTTTTTGTCGCCTTTGATGATCGAAACTTCCGATTCATAAGGTTGCGTCTGTTTAACTAACAGTCCAGCTGGACGGGCGTGGATACCTGCGGGGTCCGTAATGACGTACGTAAATTCCTTCATTATCAATCTCCTATCGCTTATTATTGATTTATATTATCAGACAGAATGAATCCTTGTCAACGAAACGAAGGCTGTGCTGCTGCCCCTGGCCGATTCTAGAGAGCGAAAAACCGTTTACTTTTATAAGCTAAAGTCTTGATTAATTTGGGTCATCTTAATAAAAAGGTAGTAACTAAGCTTACGGTTATAAACGGGCTTTTAGGCTACTATACGGAGAAACACCTGGGATAAGTAGCACGTGTGGCTTCACCCTGTCGGATTGTCCTGGGGAGCAGCTTCGGGCTGCGCTTGTTGCTGTTGGGCTGCCTGTTCGGCGGCTTGCCTTGCGGCTTCTTCGGCTTGTCTGGCGGCCTCTTCGGCCTGTTGTTGGGCGAGCTGTTGGTTATACTCTTCAAGGGTGAGGCCCTGCTCGTAGATCTTACGGGCGTTGTCTTTTCCCACGTAACGGTAAGCCGTCGGATCGTACGGCCGACCGGTCACGGCGTCCTTGTCTTTGGGATAACGCTGAATAAACCCGTAATTGTGGGCGTTTTCTTTTAGCCAATTGCTTGCTTCCATTCCTTCAAAAGTCGTCGGGTCCGTCACACCGTTGATGCTGAAATTGATCAAAAGCCCAAGGCTATGCTCGTTTGTTCCCGGCTGCATCATCTCGGTCAGCGTCTGCTGTTGGGCCTGTTCTTGTGAGAAATCCTGCTCTTCGACCAACTGATTTATCCGGGTATTATAATCGTTTGCATAGGCGGCTACGCTGCGGTAACCCTGAACGATCTGGATATCGACGTCGGGGTTGGCTCTTCGGGCCGCTTTTAAAAATTCCGTGGCTTCTTTGGTAGCCCGCGCGTCTATGGAAATTCCCGCCGTCGTGTCGGCGATGGTCGAAACCGGGACTTCCGTATCGATGCTTAAACCGCTTTGTTCGTTGACGACTTTTAACATCCAGCTTTGTTCGTCATCGGCCGAAATCAGGCCGTTTTGCGGCAAAGCTCTTCTGGTCTTTAAAGCTTCTGTGTAAAGGTAGTAAAAAGCCCCGATCATGATCGCAGCCAGAAGAATTCCAATAATGATGATCGAAATCTCCGTATTGCTTAAACCGGAAAAGAACCGGCGAATTCGACCTTTCTTCTTCTTGATATTTTTGGTTGCAGGCTCTTGCTTATCGGCAGCCAATTCCGATTCCGGAGCAAAAGCTTCGTTTTGTGTGTTTTCGTTGTTTTGTGCCATGCTTGACCTCTATGGTTCACCACTAATTATAACGTAAAACTCACGTTCTAAAAAAAATCATTGCAAAAACGTTTCATTAACTACCAAGGATTTGATTTATAATAGTTTTACGTTATATTTTATTTGCGCTCACAACGAGGAAATTATGTACAAAGCTCGATATTTTTTTATATTCTTAGGCCTAGTCCTAATGATCTATATCTTTAATAGCGTAAGGAAGCGAAAACTCTCGATCGATCTGAGCCTGTGGTGGTCGGTCGGAGCCGTTTTGATCTTTTTGATCGGATGTTTTCCAAATATCATCGTCTGGATCTCCGGGATCGTAGGCGTCGAGTACCCGCCGTCGCTCTTGTTTTTGATCTCGATCCTATTGTTGATCGTACTCATTTTAAACAATACGATGGTCATTAGCGAACTGAAGGAAAAAAACAAGAACCTGGTCCAAAAAATAGCGTTGCTCGAAAAAGAGCTAAAATCTAAGAAGAAAACGAATGAAAGTACTACTGATCATACCCGCGTATAACGAGGAAGAAAATATCTTAAAGGTCGTCGATATGGTAAAAAGTTACGACGGAAAACACGAGCTCGACTACATCTTTGTCAACGACGGTTCGTCCGACAAGACGGCTAAGATCTTAGAAGAAAATAACTTAAACCACGTCAACCTCACGACCAATCTCGGTATCGGTGGCGCCGTTCAGACCGGCTACAAATACGCTTTCGAGAATGATTACGACGTGGCAATCCAGTTCGACGGCGACGGGCAACACGATATTTCTTACGTCGACGCGATCGTCGAGCCGCTCGAAAGCGGAGAAGCCAACATGTGTATCGGAACGCGCTACCTGGATAAAAGCGAAAGTGAGTTCCAGTCGACCCATATGCGCCGTTTGGGAAGTAGTATCATCTCAACGCTCATTAACCTACTGTGCCATACGAAAATCACCGACCCTACTTCCGGATTCCGGGCAGCGGATAAAGAGGTCATTGAATTTTTCGCCAAACAGTACCCGACCGATTATCCCGAGCCGGAGTCGGCCGTAAGACTGCTCAACCAAAATTTTCGCGTCACCGAAGTTCCGGTAAGCATGAACGAACGCATGGGTGGGGTCACCTCGATCAGTCCGATCAAAAGCATCGATTATATGATCAAAGTCCCGCTCGCCCTGTTTATCGATAAGTTCCGCTAGTCTTATTACCGGGGAAATAATTTTAAATAAAACCAAGAATATGCTTTTAGAATTTTCCGTATCCAATTTTAAATGCTTTAACGATCAAGTTTGTCTTTCAATGATTCCAGATGACACAGTTGATGAATTAAACTACTCACTCCTTAAAGAAGAAAACGAGAAATTTACTATTAACGGTTTGTCAACTGCCGTCATCTATGGAGCCAACGCTTCCGGAAAAACCAATTTTTTAAAATCACTGGATTTCCTTAAAAATATTGTTCTTAACGGAGGTTTTAACAATTTTTCAAACCTTAAACCGTTTGAAGATTTAAACTAATACCGAATTACCTTGAAGAAGAAAAAGATATAAAGTTTGAAATAACCTTTAGTGTAGATAAAGATGTTTTTGAGTACGAATTGTTCGTTAATTTAGGGAGTTTTTATGATAGTGATTTAGATCCTAAGATTACTTACGAAAAGCTTTCTATGAATAAAGCGACAATTTACATTAGGGAAGCTGGGGAGATAAAAGAATTTTACTCGAAAACGGTGGATCCAAATATTACTAGGAAAATCTTAACAAAAACTTTAAAATCTAATACTTTATTTTTAACAAATGGCTTTAGTGAACTCGGCGATCCGCTTACATCCGAAAGAATTGTTAAGTGGTTTGCCAAAAATCTGTTATAAATGAAATCTTGTCAAGTAGCAAAATTAACTTTTTTTTGATAGATCAAAACAAAGAAAATTGCTAAAACTTCCGAATTTAGGGCGTAAAAAACTAAACCTATCGTAAAATAGGTTAGTTGCGTTCCTAGTTAGGAATTAAAATGCAAGTTTTTAAACTTAAAAACCGGAAGTTCACGGACGGTCGGACATCCCCGCAAAGACTCCGTAGTGGACTTCGGAAAACCCCACGGCCTGGATTATATCTCTTTAAGAAAACGCGGATCAGCAATAATCTCTCTTTGCCGTTAGGACTCTTATCTGACGTCGTGGATCAACAAAAAAGCTTTCAAGTATGCCTGGACTTTCCGGAGCCCACGACGAAATCTTTGAGTTTACCGGTTTTTAAGCGTAAAAGTTCTAAACCTTCTTAGGCGTTTTAGACAAAAACCCACAAAGCAAAAGTCTTTAACGTTACAGACAAACCGTGTTTCATTCTGTTATCCGTTGATTCAAACATGTTAACTCTTCCGTTTTTTCGCCCGTTACGACCCCTCTTTCCTATTCTAAGGACCATGAATCACAGCAAAGCTGCGTCGATAAAATTTAGGAGCAACTATAGGGCGGGAAATTCTGAAAGCGGTAAAGACTTTTGCTAATGGACTTTTGGTAAGACCCCCGTAAAAGTTTTGTCCCTTTACGACCTCGACCAAAACCGAAGAATGTGGTAGACTTGACTACATTATATTATTAGTCATAGCTCCCCAGATAAAACAGGTGAGTTCGCGCGCGATGGCGGTAATGGCGACGTTTCGGTTTTTACATTTTTCGAAAACGAGCCGGTAAAACTTTTGTTTCATGCGTTTGTGGGCTCTCGCCGCGTAATTGATCATTTCCGGGGAGTTATTTTTTTCTTTCTCGAGCTGACGTTTGGTCGGGGCGATCGTTTTGGAGCGGGCAATGGCCTGGGCGGCTAAGATCAGGAGTCTCCGCAAGAACTTGTTTCCGGTTTTTGTGATGCCGGTGTGGGTGGACTTCATTCCGCTGGAATACTCGCCCGGGACCAGACCGAGGAAACTCGCCAATTCTCCGGGTTTTTCAAAGCGTGTAAAATCTCCGATCTCAACGATCACGGCCAGCGCGATCAGGTAGTCGATGCCTTTAAAGCAGCGTAGGATCTTGACCCGTTCGCGGTATTCGTCGCTTTGCGCGATCTGTTTGATTCCCTTGTCGTATTCTTTTAGCATTTCGCTCAAACGAAAATACATTTCGAGAAAACCGTCGAGGATGTAGCGGTCCGTTTCGCTCAGCTCGAGATCTTTCATCCACTGGAAGTATTCTTTGGTCCATTTCGTGTTCTTTCCGTTTTTGCTTTTGTACTTATAACCCGAAATCAGCAGAAAACTGTTGATTTGTTGTTTGATTTTTTTCAGCGAGATCAAATGGGTCTCTCTGGCCCGGATGAATTTCTTCGTCTGTTCGTCGATTTCCTTTGGGACGTAGACCGGTTCGTACTCCTGGTAGATAAGGCACTGCAAGATGGCGTAGGCGTCCCGTTTGTCGGTCTTGATCCTCTTGTTTTTACGGAAAGGCGTGACGAACTTTAGCGGGAGGATGTCGCAGTCGTAACCGGTTTCGCTCAGGGCTCTTTGAAGTTCCGCGCCCGTCGGTCCGGCTTCATAACCGCAAAGAACGTAGTTTTCAGCGCCGTAGTCCTTGGTCATTTCTTTCAGAAAACGGATCAATTCCTCCGGATCGGCTTTCATGGACTTACTCCACATCTCTCCGCCTGTCATTTCTTGTGCTTCAACGTGATAGGAACTTTTGTGGACGTCGATTCCGACGACGAAAGTAGGTAGCTTTTTATTGATGTATTTTCTTAGTTTGTTTTTCAATGGTTTCTCCTTAAATTTAATAGTTATAGGGTACCCTCATAAACTACCTTTAAATCTCTTTATTTTAAAGGCCTTTTTTCTAAAAACCTCACTTTCTTTTGAAAACTATCGGCAGTGCCGGTCATCCCAGGTTGACCGACGGAAACTACTTCTAGAAGTTGATGTTCAGACTTAGATCATATTTGATTTTGTGCACTATCTGATTTCATTTATATTATCTGATATAAAGGAACCTAAAGAATTTATTGATTTTGACGAAATCCTAGCGGATGAAAAAGTACTGCCAATAGAGAGATTTGATTCGATTTTTCAAAGTTTAAGCCATGACTTTAATAATGTTAAAAAACTACGCTCTTTTAAAGTTCCAAAGAAAACAGAAGACATTTTGGGTACATTACTTAATCTTAAAAATTTTAAGGAACCTTTGATCATAGATGCAAGAAAAATCGAATCCGCGGGAACAATTAAATTCTATTATTTGCTCTCTACAATTCTGGTGGCACTAAAAAGAGGGGCAACTCTTTGCATTGATGAATTTGATTCGTCCGTGCATTCTTCATTGGTTATGAATTTGATTAACGTATTCCATGACGATTACATCAATAAAAATAAAGCTCAACTCATCGCTACCAGCCACAACCAAACGTTTATGTCACCGCGATTTTTTAGGAGAGATGAAATTTTCTTATTAGATCACGACGGTGAAAATGAACACGAACTCTATTCCTTATCCGACTTTGACGATGTGACCAAAAACGATAACTATATAGAGGACTATTTCTCAAACATTTATGGAGCTACCCGCAACATCGATTTGAATACAGAAATTGAAGATATTTTAGAAAATAACTCATTTTTTAAATGAAATCTTTATAAGTGAAAAATGAACTCTTTTACGATTGATTAAACCTAAAAAATTACTAAAAACTTAGATTTTGGGAGAGAAAGTAAAAAACCGGAGTTGCAAAACTCCAGTTAAAAAATAAAAGGAGCTAATGGTATTAAACTAACCATTAACTTATGTACAGAATTATTATAATAAAAACGGTTTTAATCTTCAAGACAAATTCGAAACTTTCCCGGATTAAGAAATTGGTACTGGCTCATAATCGATGAATCTAAGAACGCCTAAGATAAGTCCTATAGATTTTTACCTTATCTTATATCCATTTCTAATAAAATATAAAACTCATACTGTTAAATATTATATGTAATCGTTTTCAATCGTATTCAAAAAAAAATGGTGCGAGGGAAGAGATTTGAACTCTCACCACCTAGGACGGTGACAGGCCCCTCAAACCTGCGTGTCTGCCTATTCCACCACCCTCGCACAACTAGTTAATTTTATCACGTTCACGAAATTTTTTCAAGCTTTTTCCGGATTTTTATCCGAAATTCATTCCGTTACGTCAAGATTATAATTATAAACTAGCTAAAGTTTTAAGTCAAGTCCCTGACGTAAAATTTTCCGATTGGCTTTTTAGACGGTTTTTTAAAAACCTTAAATACGCTTCGATCGCTTCTTTTAAATCATCCCGGTCCGAGTCGTTGTATAAGACCGTATCGGCTCTGTCGAGCTTTTCATCTTCACCTAGCTGCAGATCCGAAAGGTCCTTTGCTCTTTGTTCGGAAATGTCGTCCCGTTTTTTTAGTCTCTCAAGACGCGTTTCTTCATCCGCCGTCACCAAAAAGATCTCGTCGACCAGGCTTTCCTGGCCAGCTTCAAATAGCAAGGGACAGTCGTAAACGATCACGTCTTCGTCTTTAAGAAAATCAAAGGCCTTACGGACTTTATCTTCGATGATTGGATGAAGGGTAGCGTTGAGTTTTTCGTGCATCATGGGATCTTTTAAGATCGTATCCTTCATGAGCTCTCTGTTATAAGTTCCGTCCTCTAAGACGTAGTCTTCACCAAAGGCTTCTTTGACCGCCTCGAGCCCTTCGCCATCTTTTTCTAAGACCGACGCAGCGATCTTGTCGGCGTCGATGACTTTTATACCGTTTTGCATAAAAATCTCGGAGCAGGTGCTTTTTCCCGCTCCGATCGTACCGGTCAAACCGATAACATAAGGTTTATTTTGCTTCATACCAACTGTAGCCAATATGGGCTTCTACTTTTAACCGTACGTCCAGATCTACGGCGTTTTCCATCTCTCTTACCAAAAGCTCTTTGACCTTTTCGGCGTCTTCTTTAGACGAGTCAATGATAAGTTCGTCGTGGACCTGAAGGATCAGTCTTGCGTCCAGGCGTTCTTTCTTTAGTGCGTGGTAGACCCGGATCATCGCAAGCTTGATAATGTCGGCGGCCGCGCCCTGGATCGGCATGTTTTGGGCCATACGCTCACCGGCCTGGACCGTCATGTTGTTTCGAGACTGTAGTTCCGGGATGTAGCGCCGTCTTCCGCTAAAAGTCTGGGAATATCCTTTTTCCTTGGCCGAGTTTACGCTACCTTCTAGGTAATTTTTGATCTTCGGATAAGTCCTAAAATAGGTGTCGATAAAGTCCTGCGCTTCTTTCCTGGAAATCCCTAAGTCTTTTGCCAGCGTAAACGCCTGCTTACCGTAAATAAGACCAAAATTGATGATCTTCGCGTAGGAACGTTGTTCGGGGGTTACGTCGTCAAGCGTTTCATTAAAGACTTTGGCAGCCGTCGTCTTATGTACGTCTTCGTCGTGTCGGAACGCTTCTTTTAGGCTCTCGTCGTCCGAGAGTGCCGCCAGGACCCGAAGTTCGATCTGCGAATAATCCGCATCCACAAGGACCCGTTCCGGCGTCGAGGCTACAAAGACTTTTCGGATCTCACGGCCAAGCTCGGTTTTAACCGGAATGTTTTGCAGGTTCGGATCGGTCGATGAGATACGGCCCGTCGTCGTGACGGTTTGTTGGAAGGTCGAGTAGATCTTGTCGGTCTGTGGATCGACGAAACTGATCAGACCGTTACCGTAGGTTGAGTTTAGCTTGTTGATCATACGCCACTCGAGGACTTTTTCGACGATCGGATGATACGGCTTTAGGGTCTCTAAAACTTCCGCGTTTGTGGAGTAGCCGGTCTTCGTCTTTTTAATGACCGGTAGCTTTAAACGTTCAAAAAGGACTTCGGCCAATTGTTTTGGGGACCCGACGTTAAATTCATAATCCCCGCTAAGTTCATAAATTTCTTTTTCGAGCTCACTTTGTCTGCGCTCAAAATAGGCAGCCAGTTCTTTAAGCTGCTTAAGATCGATCTTAAAGCCGGCTTCTTCCATCTCAGCGAGTACCGGCTCGAGCGCTATTTCAATGTCCTTTAAAAGCGAACTCATCCCGTCCTGGACGATTTTTTCCTCTATTAACGGCTTTACCTGTTTGATGATCTCGAGTCCTTCGATCATCCAGTCTTTGATCGCAGAAATCCCCACTTCTTCGACTGTCTTTCTGGATCGTCCCTTACCGAAGAGGTCCTCTTCGGTCTTGTACTCTTCGTCGAGCCAACGCATCGCAATCGCGGACAGATCGTACTGCCCGTTTGAGGGGTCATTCAGATAAGAAGCCAGATAGATATCAAAGGTAAGATTTGTGATCGTTGCGCCAAAACGATTGTAAATCTTTTCCAAGTTTTTAAAATTATGACCGACGGTCTTTATTTTATCCGCGTTGGGCATCTCGCAAAGACCGATGATAAACTGCCGTACCCGTTTTTGATCGCTGATAAAATAATTAAAACCATCGATCTCAAAGGCCAGAAAGATGTCTCCGCCTTCATCGGGAGCGTGGTAGGGGTCGTTTTGTGGGGTATTGTTTTGATAGAAGTTGATGGTATAACTTTGCTTTGTGTTTAGCTTTAATAAAGCTGCCTGAACTTCCCTGCTTTCATCGAGCACGATTGCCGTGTGGTCCCCATGGGCCTGTACGGGTTTAAAATAATCCTCATCACTGTCGAGACGGTTAAGGATCGAGCGAAAGTCCAGTTCTTTTAAAACCGCCTGGCTTTTTGCGTTTAGGAGTCCGTGAAACTGTAGATCTTCCAACGAAAGATCCAGTGGAACGTCGCAGTCGATCGTACCCAAAAATAGCGAGTCATACGCGTCCTGTTTGCCGTCGATGATACGTTCTTTCATCTTGCTCTTTTTCATCTCGTCGACATGTGCGTACAGATTCTCCAGCGTATGGTATTGCTTAACGAGTTTTAAGGCGGTTTTTTCCCCTACGCCTTTAATTCCAGGAATATTATCGCTCTTATCGCCCATTAAAGCTTTGACGGTCTTTAGTTCCTCAGGTGTAACGCCGTATTTTTCTTCGATATAGTCTTCGTTGATGTCGGCCAGTTGCGTTCCGGTCCGCGTAGCCGTATAAAGTACGCTGGTATAAGGATTGATCAGCTGAAACGAGTCCCGGTCCCCTGTGATGATCTGGGTCGTGATGTCCTTTTTTTCCATTATCCGGCTGATCGTCCCGATGATATCGTCGGCTTCGTAGCCCGCTTTGGAAATTATCTCTATGTCCATGGCTTCGAGCAGCTGTTTTAAAGCGTCCAGTTGAACGACGAGGTCTTCCGACATCGCTTCCCTGCCGGCTTTATATTCTTTATAAACTTTATGTCTAAAAGTAGGAGAGTTATGA
>CANRHG010000046.1 GCA_947630385.1 uncultured Eubacteriaceae bacterium | reverse complement strand
CCGCCTATAAAGCGGCGGATGTGGTCTCGACCCTGACCAAAAACGGAATAAATGTCGAGACGATCCTGACCAAAAACGCGTGTAAAATCATCTCACCTACGGTCTTTTCGACCCTAAGCGGAAACCGCTGCGTGACCAAGACCTTTGATCCGCTGACCGATTATAAAGTAGAACACATATCTCTAGCCAAAAAAGCCGACCTCCTTGTGATCGCGCCGGCAACGGCCAACATCATCGCCAAGCTAGCGACAGGTATCGCCGACGACATGCTCACGACGACCGCCCTGGCCTGCCAATGTCCAAAACTTATCGCACCTGCTATGAATAAAGCCATGTACGAAAATCCCGTCGTACAGGATAATTTAAATAAGCTACGCTCTTACGGTTGGACGATCATCTCTCCTAAGAGTGGTGTGCTCGCCTGTAAAGACGTCGGAACCGGAAAACTCGCCGACGTAGAGGTCATCCTCGATAAGATCGAACAAGAGCTTAGCCCTAAAGACCTCTTAGGCCTTAACGTACTTGTTACCGCCGGCCCGACCCAGGAGCCGATCGATCCGGTAAGGTTTATTACCAATCATTCGAGCGGAAAAATGGGTCTTGCCCTAGCCAAAAAAGCCCGGGACCGCGGGGCGGAGGTCACGCTCGTAAAAGTCTTGGCTGGAGGACACGACGTCATCATAAAAGCGGCTGCCGTGGCCGATTTTACGCCCGTTAGCGTTAGCGAGCAAAAGATCAAAAAGAAAGACGCCAGTAGCACCATCGCCCTAAAACGGACCGAAGACATTCTCGCCTATTTAGGTGAGCATAAAAAAGACGGGCAGATCCTTTGTGGTTTTTCGATGGAGACCGAAGACCTCATTAAAAACAGTCTTAAAAAACTTAAGGACAAAAATTTGGACATGATCTGCTGCAACAGCTTAACGGGCAAAGGCAGTGGCTTTAAAACGGATACCAATAAGATCACGATCCTCACGGGTGAGAAGAAAAAAGAACTGCCCCTACTGACGAAGCTCGAAGCAGCCGATAAAATCTTAGACGAAATATTAGAACTTAAGCGCTGAGGGTTTCTTCTTCGGTCAAAAACTCGTTTTGAAGTTCTAAAAACTCTTCGGCCGTCAGCTCCGGAAGCTCACCGAACTTATTATAGATGGCTTTGACCAAGGTGATGGCTCTGGCCTGGTTCGAGACCCCTTTGTTGGGATTGAATTCGATGTCCGTAAAGTATGTGTAATCGTTTAAATGGTCGAGTTTATCGGCCTTGATGGATTCTTGTACGGCTTTATAGTAAAGGTAGTTAAAAAAGTAGGTCCTCGGCTCGAGGGGA
Organism: uncultured Eubacteriaceae bacterium; assembly: GCA_947630385.1. GTDB lineage: Bacteria > Bacillota > Clostridia > Eubacteriales > Eubacteriaceae > CANRHG01. The sequence continues at coordinate 9,968 of CANRHG010000046.1, read as the reverse complement.
AAGAGTTCTTCGTCCAGTTCAAAGGCGACGAGTTTGCCCGAATCCTCGTGTCTTGGATCGCGTTTGGCGACGAGTGGTTTGTGAAAGAGAAGGTCGACGAAAGGTCCGGCTTCTTCGTATTTTTTAGAGGCATGATAGACCGTTTCCATCGGGATCCCGTCGACTTTCAGGTTAAAGGGAGACAGACTTTGCCCGAATTCATTCATGGCCTTTGTTGAAACTTCCAGTGTAGGCTCCCCTATGCTTTCGTGTAAAGCTTTGATGTTTTTTCGTTTCTGCGATGGGGCAAGTCCCGGATTCCAGGTAAAATCAAAGTTATTTTTGACGACTTTATTGTTTTCTATTTTCCAAGCTGGTCTGGTTGCCATTTTTAACGACCTTTCTGCGCAATATTTTAATGGAGGAAAAATGAGTACCGTTACGTTAGTTTGTTCGGGTCAGATGGCCTCAGCCCTGACCTTCCCCTTGTTTGAAAATGGTCACGAAGTCCGACTGGTCGGCTCTCCTCTAGACGACGAAATCATCACCTCTTTAAGGGAGAACAATTATCATCCGACGCTCACTCGAACGCTTCACGATGGGATCAAGTATTATACGTCTGACCAACTGGAAGAAGCTTTGGAAGATACGGATCTGGTCGTATGTGGAACTTCGAGTTTTGGAGTGGACTGGTTTCTTGAAAACGTTATACCCAAAATACCCGATGGGGTACCGATGATCTCCGTGACCAAAGGTATGATCGGAAAAGAAGACGGGACGATGGTAACTTATCCGGAATACTGGAAAGAAAACCTTCCCGAAGGCGTAGAGCAAGAAATCTTTGCCATAGGTGGACCGTGTACGGCCCGGGATTTGTCCGATCATGACGTTTCCTTTGTCGCTTACTGTGGAGATGATCTGGAAAAATTGGCCAAGATCAAAGACCTCTTTTCTACCGATTATTATATCATCAGTCTAACCGACGATACGGTAGGTCTTGAAAGCGCGGTTGCCCTTAAAAACGGTTACGCTCTTGGAACGGCGATGGCCATCGGTATAGCCGAAGAGCTCGGCGACGACGGGATCGCCCACGTAAATTCGAAGTCAGCCCTTTTCCAACAGTCTGTAGATGAAATGGCTAAACTCATCGAGCTCGTCGGAGGACGGCCGGAAAACATCATGTACGCGGCCGGAGACCTAGACGTTACCGTGGCCGGTGGGCGTTCCAGAAGCGTCGGTGAACTTTTGGGTAGAGGCTATTCGATCGATGAGGCAGAAGAAAAGTTGGCCGGCCAGACCTTAGAAGCCGTCGTCATCGCTAAGCGTACGGCCGAAGCCGTCAAGAAATTGGCCGAACGTGGGATCGTGGACGAAAAAGAATTCCCACTGCTTATGCACATGAACGAAATACTCGTAGATAAAAAGCCGGTAAACATTCCCTGGAAAGCATTTGAAACCGTAAGAAAGGAAGAAGAAAATGTCTGAACACTACTATTTAGGACTTGATTTAGGGACAGGAAGCATAAAAACCGTCATTTTTGATCAGGACGGTAAAGAAGTTGGAATTGCTTCGGAAGAATATCCGGTTTACTCACCAAATAACGGCTGGTCGGAACAAGAAACCAAAGATTGGTACAACGCGGCGATGAGGACGATGAAAAAAGCGCTGGATGAATCCGGGATCGATCGCAGCAAGGTAAAGGGACTCGGCTTTTCCGGTCAGATGATGGGTTTAGTCAATCTTGACGAAGACGGAAACGCCTTAAGACGGGCCATTCTCTGGAACGACGCCCGTACGACACAAGCCTGTGAAGAAGTAAGAGAGATCGTCGGTGATGACGTCTTTATGAAATACGCGCTGAACCCGGCCCGTCCGGGACTCACGGCCGCGAAGATCCAGTGGGTCAAATCCAATCAGCCTGAGATCTACGAAAAGACGAAACACATGCTTCTTCCCAAGGATTATCTTAGATACCGCTTAACGGGAGATTACGCGACGGAAGTCACCGATGCGTCCGCTACCCAACTTCTTGACGTTCCGAACCGCAAATGGGCCAAAGAGATCCTCGATTTAATGGAGATCGATGAAGAAGTACTGCCAAAAGTTTATGAATCCGCCGAAATCACGGGATACTTAAAACCGGAAATCGCCGAAGAACTCGGTCTTCCGAACGATGTAGCCGTTGTAGGTGGCGCCGCCGATAACGCGGCCGCAGCCGTCGGGGTCGGAGTCGTCTCACCCGGTAGAGCGCTTACGACTATTGGAACTTCGGGTACGGTCGTTGCGGTCAGTAATGAACCGTTGGTCGACGAAAAACAAAGGGTCTATACGCTTTGTATGACCTCACCCGATACGTGGCATTTTATGGGCAGCGTCAATTCGGCCGGAAATTCACTGAAATGGTTTAGAAATAATTTTTATCCGGAAGATCTTGAATACGAACAGATCAACGAAGACGCGGTTGCTTCCGGCCCCGGTGCTCACAATCTCATTTATATGCCTTATTTGACCGGTGAACAAAGCCCGCACTTTGACTTAAACGCGAGAGCTTCTTTTGTAGGCCTTTCCTGGAACCACGATATAAAAGATATGACCCGCGCCGTTATGGAAGGAATCACTTACGCCCTTCGCGATATTTTGACCGCCGTTAGAGAATCGGGAGAAGAACCCGACGCGGTGCGCATGTGCGGTGGCGGATCAAAGAGTGAATTTTGGCGTCAACTCATGGCCGATATTTATGGGCTACCGGTTCTTTTACCGGACATGAATTCGGAAAATGCCGGCGCTTTGGGAGCGGCGATCTTGGCGATGGTCGGTACCGGCGAGTACGATTCAGTAGAAGAAGCCTGCGACCACATCATAAAGATGCGCGAAGAAGAATATAAACCGGATGAAAAACTACACGAAAAATATAACGAGTTCTACGAAGCTTTCGACCGTTTGTATCCAAATATGAAAGAAAACTTCAAGGAAATCTTAAACATTGAAACGGAATAAATAAATTTAGCCGGGAGATAAATCCCGGCTTTTAAATTTGGCTATAAGCTTTTACCTAATAAATAGGCTTCTTGTGGATACCGGCTATGTTTTGTCATCGAAGGCGTTCCACAACCTCTTCCCAGAACCCGACCTTGGTCGTTCAAATTTAAGTAACGAACCAAGGTATCATAATGCGATTCCAGAGAATCAAAGGTCCAGGAATCGTTGTTCCAGGCAACCGTCAAAAGAGCCGATTTCATATTCTTTCGATTAATACTACTGTTAAAGGCACAAAAACGGTCGATCAAAGTTTTGAGTTGGGCGCTCATCCCGTAGTAATAAAGAGGAGTCACGAAAACCATCATGTCCGCTTCGAGAATTTTTTGACGGATTTCGTTCACATCATCGTCCTGGGAGCATGGGCCTTCGTATCCACAATAAATACATCCGGTACAGGGATGGATGTTAGCGTGAGCTGCATCGATTACTTCCACGCTGTGGCCTGCTTCAGTAGCTCCTTTAACGAACTTTTTTGCTAACATATTTGAAGAGCCGTTTACGTTCGGGCTACCTTCAAGAACTACTATTTTCATAACGTTTCTACAATTTTCTTTATATCATCAAAAGATGATCTTCTATTAAGCATTTTTCCGTTTTGGATATTAGCTCCTGGACTACTAAGAGCAAGTTCTTTCGCAATATTTCCAAGACCACTTCCACCGGACGTAGCAAAAAGAACAATATTTTTCCCGTCAAAATCGTAGTTTTCCAAAAAAGAATTAATGATTCTTGGGGCCGTATACCACCAGATAGGAAAACCCAGTAAGATCGTATCGTACTCGCTAATAATAGCATTGTTGTCCGCTAGAGCCGGTCGACTGCTTTTATCGTTCATTCCTATAGAACTTCGGGAACTTTTATTATTCCAGTTTAGATCCGCCTGTGCTTACGCTGTAGCAGGTTTGATTTCGTAAAAATCCGCTCCTAACGCTCCAGCAAGATTTTTTGCGGCTTTTTCTGTCGTTCCCGTCGCCGAAAAATAAGCAACTAAATTTTTGCTCATGTTATTTCTCCTTAAAATTCAAAAAATTAAATTTAAATTTTTATTCAAACTACCATATTTACCAAAAAGCCGGTAAGAAGCGATGTAAAGATTATAAAAAGTAGATAAATGAAAAAGCGTTTAACCCCTAGCACAATCTTTAAAGCTCCAAGATTTGTGATCTTTGTTGAAGGACCGGTTATCATAAACGCGGCGGCACTCCCCATACTCATTCCATCGGATAACCACTGCACAAGCAAAGGAATCGTTCCTCCCCCACAAGCGTATAAAGGTACTCCTATCGTTGCTGCCATTAGTAACCCAAAACCTTCGTTTGGCCCAAAAAGTTGGCTTACGGCTTCGGCAGGAACGTAGCGCTGAAACAACGCGGATAAAATAACGCCAATTAAAAACCAAGGTCCGGTCGCTTTTAAATTCCTTTGAATGTTTTTAATCAAGCGTAGAACCGGATTTGGATCGGTGTCTCTACTGTGAGGTTCGTTAAAACCGGTAAAGTTAAAAAAGGGATGTCCCTGAAAAAAGTAGCGAACAAAAAGACCGGCTAGGATCCCACAGATAAAACAAGAAGCTATTCTAATGATTAAAGCTAACGGACCCAAAGCCGTGCTGTAAAGGATAAGCTGAGGATTAAGAAGGATGGAGCTCATCATAAACGCAGCCAGCCAATCGTCGCTTACCCCACTTTTTGAAAATGAAGCCGCGAGTGGGATAGTTCCATACATACAAAGGGGCGAAGCAATTCCCAAAATACTAGCAATGACGATTCCAAGCGTTCCTAATTTTTTCTGAGAGACCGAAAGGCAAGCCGTATGGATCTTGTTTTTAAAAAACACCGAAATCACCGAGCCTAGTACGATCCCTAATATAAAGTAAGGAAAAATTTGGCGAAGCTGTAAACTAAAATAATACCAAACGTAGATTAACTCCCGCTTTAATACCTCAAGCATCGATGTTGACCAATTGATAGGAGCGACTTCCTAGACCGATTTCTTGGGCGTGCTCAAGGGTGTGAAGACCGTTTCGTGATTCGATTCGTTCAACAAGAGACGCACCGTCACCGTCTTTTTGTTCGTACACCAAATCGATACAGGCTTGATCGAGAGCGACAGGATCGTTTGAAGCCAAGATCCCTATATCGTGCATGTCCGGTTCTTCCGGATTTCCATCACAATCACAATCGACAGATAAGCGGTTCATGACGTTAACGTAAGTAATATTGTTCCCGTTATCTAAGGCGTCGGAAACCGATTTACCCGCTTCTGCCATCGCTTCTAAAAAGGCGTTCTGATCGCCTCCCCACATACTCTCACCGGTTCCGCCACTGTGGATTAAAGCTTTACCTTCGCTGGAGGCAAGACCAATTGAGATATTTTTGATCGCTCCCCCGTAGCCTGCCATGGAGTGACCCTTAAAATGCGATAGAATTACGTACGAATCGTAATCATTAAAGGCCGATCCCACTTTATCTTCACTTAAAACCGTTCCGTTTTGAACCGGAAGGCTCACCGAGCCATTTTCATCGAGAATTTGAAAGTCGGCAATCTCCGTAAATCCGTGATCTTGAGCCACCTGATAATGCATGGCCGTTTCGGAGCGGTCTCCCCCATAAGCGGTATTGCATTCAACGATGGTCGCATCTAAATTCTGAACGAGATTTTTGATCAGATCCGGAGATAGATAATTACTGGCCGGCGGCTCCCCGGTCGAGAGTTTTGCGGCAACTTTTCCTTCGGGCTGCCACCCGAGCGCGTCATAAACTGAAACCAATCCTTCTGGGCTTATATTCGACGTAAAATAAACGGTTGTAGAAGAAGCTGTGCCGTCGTCCTCGACTGTCTCGGTTCCCACGTTTAAATCTTCTTGAGTTTTATTTTCATCAGTGGAAGTCGAACTACAAGCGGATACGAATATTAGCAAAAGTAAAAAGAACGGTAATAATTTTAACCAAGTTTTCATATTAACCTTTCTAGATGAGAAGATATATTATAGAAACAGTACTTCGACAAACTTTAAAAGAAAAGGCATTTCTCAGGTAATTTTGAGAAACACCTTTTTTAGTAAATTCTATTTAGAAGAGCTGACTTGATTTAGATAATTGATCAAAATTTGATCTTCGTAAAATGGAGTCTTCACGCCATCAACAATCTTATAATGGTCGCTCCCATTGCCTAAAAGCAATATGATATCATTTTCATCGGTTAAATCAACCACACGTTCAAGAGCTTTCGTACGATCTTTGACGATTTCGTAATCTATCCCTGTTTCGTCGAGACCTTTTATGGTATCCGCGAAAAGCTCTTCGAACGTGTAATCTCCCATACTGTTACTGGTCAAAATCGCGTAATCCGCAAGAGATCCAACAGCAATTCCATAATCGTAACGGCGTAGGGGCGTTTCAGAGTATTCAAAGCTAAACATCACCACCAGCCGATTCGGTGAGTATTCCCTCAGACTTTTTAAGGTATTTTCCAGACTAAGTTTGTTATGGGCGTAATCCACAAAAACCGTACGGCCTTTCGGTACGGCTTCTTTTATAAGTTCCGTGCGCCCTGGTGTTTGAACGCGTTTGATGGAATCAAAAAAGACACTTGAGTCAATTCCAAGCTCCTGGGTCACAGCCAAAGCAGCCAGCGCGTTGGATACGTTAAAAATTCCGGGAAGGCTAAGCTCAAGATCACCGTTTACCTTACCTTTTAACTTCGAATGTGATCCAAATATAAGTCCGTCGCTTTGAAATTTAGTTTCCGTGCTATAATAATCGGCTTCTTCCTTAGTTGAATAAGTGACCCAGTTCTTCTTTTTTTCCGCTCCTAAGTACTTCCAAAGTTCCGGGTCCCGGTTAACGACCATAATCTTACTTCGTTTAAGGATTTCTTTTTTCCAGTTTAAATAATCTTCAAAATCCTTATGTTCCCAACTGCTAATATGATCCGGCGCGATGTTGCTAAAAACACCGACTTCGTAATTTAAACCTTCCACCCTTTTTTGCATAAAACTTTGTGAAGAAACTTCAATAACGGCGTACTCATAACCAAGGTCGACCATCTTTTTTAAAGCTTCATGGATCAAGAGCGGGTCTGGGGTCGTGTTATCGGTTAAAGTAAGCTCATCTTCAATGATTATTCCAAGCGTACTGATCTGCCCACATTTTTGTCCGGAACTTTTAATAACCTCTGTGATCATATTTGAGATCGAAGTTTTACCTTTGGTTCCGGTCACCCCGATCAGCTTAAGTTTTTTTGCCGGATGACCGTAATAGGAAGCCGCGAGCCTTGCTAGAGCCTCTCGGGAATCTTTGACTTTAATAAAAGTTACGTCCTCGTAACTTTCTTCGGGAAATTCTTCGACTACTATAGCTACGGCCCCCTTTTGGATCACGTCTTCCATAAAGTTGTGGCCGTCAAAGTTAGTCCCCCGTATACAGACGAAAAGATCTCCGTTTTCTACGGTCCGGGAATCATCGGTGATTTTAGAAATTTCTTTATCTAACGATCCTTTAATGTGTTTGGCTTTTAGGTCATCAATTAAGGTTTTAAGTTTCAAAACAGGCTTGCCTCTATTCGATCACCCTTAAAGTCGTATCGATGCCACTTGTCATATCCGTTCCGTACCACTTTTCAGATATTTGTGCTAAGGTTCCATCCTCTTTTAATTTGGCAATGGCATCGTTTATTTCTTCGAATAATGCTACATTATCCTTACTTGCGGTCACCCCGATAGGCTCGTTCGTGATCGGCTCCTCCGTTACGATCTTAAAATCTTCCGGATGTTGATTTACAAAGTATTGGGAATAACCGATATCCGTCACGACATAATCCAGTTGCCCACCTTCTAAAGCCGTAAAAACCGATAACATTTCGTCGTACTTTTTTAAGTCGATGTTGATATTGTTATCTTCGTTTAATTTTTGGATAGCGGTGTCGGCGGACGTCTCGATCTGAGTCCCAACAACTTTCCCGTCTAGTTCTTCTAACGACTGCGGATTTTCAGTATCGTCCGCCGGACCGACAATCACGATCCCGTTAGAAATATAAGGATCGGATTGGCTATAATTTTGTGAGCGCTCTGGGGTGATCGAAGTTGAAGAGATAAGAACGTCATACTGATTGGACGTGAGGCCGGTGAAGATCCCGTCCCAAGCTACCGACTGGATGTCGACTTCTACGCCGAGCTCTTTTCCCAAAGCATTGGCAAAGTCGATGTCAAAACCGACGAGATTATTATTCTCATCCATAAATTCCATCGGAACACCCGTAGGATCACAGGCTACGTTTAAAACGCCGTCGGATAATGGATCGACTGTATTATCTGAATTAGAACTACTTTGACAAGCGGTTATAGTAGAAATTAAAAATAAAACAAAAACAGAAAATATCAGGAATCGTTTTTGCATTTAACCTCCAATTAAATTTAGTTTTCAGCGGAAATTTTGATCACTGACTGCTTTTTGGAAGGTAAGAAAACGATAGATTCTAATAATTTGATATTTGGAGTTGTTTATTAACGATATTATTCGATCAATCTCTAACCTAAAACATCGCTTAAATATCTATTCATTCACTCTCTTAACTTCCTTGAAAAAGAGCGATCGATAGGAAAATTTATTCTTAGACCACGTTCCCAGCTTTTTGCTTACCGTTTTGAGCCATGACTCCGACCAATGGATGTGGAACGTAGAGTTCTTCCAGATAATCGATCTCATTTGGCGTTAATTTTAAATCTACGGCCCCAACCATGTCATCTACTTGAGAAACTTTTGTTGCTCCAACAACCGGTGCGGTTACTTTAGACAAAAGCCAAGCGAGGGAGATCTGTGTCATCGATACGTTTCGTTTATCAGCTAGCTCCATTACGCGTTCAATGATTTTTGAGTCGGCTTCGGCTGTCGCGTCGTACTTAAACTTTGCGTAGCTATCCTCGACTAATCGTTTAGAACTTTCCCCGGGACGTTTCGAAATTCTTCCACCGGCCAAAGCGCTGTAAGGCGTAAGAGCAATGTTTTGGTCAAAACAAAACGGGACCATTTCTCTTTCTTCTTCACGGGCGATAAGATTGTAATGGCCTTGAAGCGAGACAAATTCAGTTAGATTGTTCTCTCTTGCAAAGAAGTTGGCCTTAGCTAGCTGCCAAGCAAAACAGTTGGAGATTCCAATGTATCGGGCTTTTCCGGCTTTGACGACGTCGTCTAAACCGAGCATGATCTCTTCCATCGGCGTATGATAGTCCCACATATGATAAATGTAGAGATCCACGTAATCCATCCCCAGATTCTTTAGGCTTTGGTTTAAGTAGTTTTCAATGTGTTTTTGACCGCTTACGTTCTGATCGATCTCTTCCTGCGTCCTCGGTGTAAATTTTGTCGCGATAATGTAATCGTCCCTGTTAGCGAAATCCCGAAGCGCGCGTCCGACAAATTGTTCGCTCGTTCCGTTCTGATAAACGATGGCGGTGTCATAAAAATTAATACCGTTATTTAAGCCGTGTTTTATGATCTCCCTAGTCGTTTCTTCGTCGACTGTCCAGGAATGTTGGCCGGTAGCGGCGTTACCGAAACCCATACAGCCCATACAGATTGCTGATACGTTTAAATCGGAATTTCCAAGCTTTCGATATTCCATGATCGCTCCTAAATGAAGGTTTTATTTCATCTCCTTTTCCCAAAAACGAATCGTGTTTAATTCTAGTTCATCGGCTAACGTTTCGAGTTTATTTATCTCTTCTTCCGTCAAGTTAACTTTTGTTGCTGCAACCGCATCTTCTACGTGTTTTTTCTTGGTAACTCCTATAATAGGCAGAGTTCCTTTAGAAATTGCCCAAGCAACTGATATTTGGGCAACTTCAACACCGTATTTATCCGCTAGTTTTCTAAGTTCTTCGTTGAGCCGGTCTATTTTGGGAAAAAGCGGATTATAAGTTTGACCTCTTGCTGAATCTTCAGGCATTAAG
>CANRHG010000045.1 GCA_947630385.1 uncultured Eubacteriaceae bacterium | reverse complement strand
ACGACAGACTCTCACGAAGTTTTGGTTCTTACAACCCAGCAAGGTTGGCAGAGCGACAACAGCGGAAAACCCCTCTTTTATTCCGGAGGGACCGTCCCGATCTACCGTCTGTATAACACCGTAAGCTACCGCCATCTTCTTACGAGAGACGAGAACGAATACGGCGTTCTGCCGGCGCACGGATGGAGCCAGGAAGGCGTGGCCCTGTACGGATTGTCAGACGATATCTCTTCTGACCAGCCGGCGCAGCCGGAAACTCCTGAGCAACCTTCGCAGCCGCAGCAACCGACGACCGTCGCGGTCACGGGGATTTCCGTCTCTCCATCGAGCCTGACTCTGGAATTCGGAGAGTCAAGAACCTTAACCGCTACGATAACTCCGGCCAACGCGACCAACAAAAACGTGGTTTGGACCAGTTCGAACACGTCCGTGGCCACAGTTTCCGGCGGAACCGTCACGGCCAAGAAAGCTGGAACGGCAACGATCACGGTCAAGTCCCAGGACGGGGGATATACCGCCTCCTGCACAGTGACTGTAAAGACCGCCTCCGTAAAGCCGGACGAGAGCCAGCTGCCGTTCAAGTTCGAAAAAACCGAGGTTAGCCTGGGCGAATATGGCGGCCAGCGTCTGTACGTGACTTATAACTTCGAGGCCGGATACGATTACGATACGCTTCCAATGAATCAGGCCAAGAAAATGGTACAGTCGGGAACCTGGTATTCGGAAGATCCGTCCGTCGTTACGGTCTCGGGCTATACCATTGAAGGAGATCTGATGCCTCTGGGAGCCGGCGACATCGCGGCCGTAGGTCCCGGAACGACCAACGTTTGCCTAAAGATTGGGAATGACATATATAAATGCAAATGCACGGTAAGCTTCTAGAAAATCTTTTGTGATTGATTACACTTAGGCAGAAAGGTTTCCTAAAACGGTAGATGCTCTTACAGTTATAGTTTTAGGAATTCTCCAGTTTATTAAAAGCGAGTTTTTATGAAAAAAGCAATTTGCCAGATCTTTGTTGTTCTTCTACTATTGCCATTTTTATTTTTACCGGCAGCAGCAAAGACGCTTTCCGACGACATAACCTATACAAATAACATAGACGGACAAAACTACAATGCCTATCAAACGAAGACTGTCGATTCCTATCTAATTAAAAATGGAACTGGTTATCGACGAATTGAATACGATTATTACAGTGATGACAATTGTTTGATCATCACTGATTTTGACGATGAATTTAATCCCGTCAAGGAAGAAACTGTAGATTTGGAACTTCCTCGTTTTGGTGGCTTTTTTGACGGAAGAGACTATTATTACGTTGTTACGGGTCAGGAAAACCCTGAAGAAAATGACAGTACTGAAGTAATTAGAATTACCCAATACGACAGAGACTGGAAGCCTGTTAACCGGTCATCTCTCAGAGGAGCCAATACTATAATTCCTTTTACAGCAGGTTCTTTAAGAATGGCAGAAGCTGGCGACTATTTGTATGTTCGGACCTGCCATCAGATGTATGAATCGGATGATGGACTTAACCATCAAGCCAATTTAACGATGCAGATTTATACGCCCACCATGAATATTGTCAATTCTAATTATTTGGTGGCCCATAATCCAACGGGGTATGTATCTCATTCTTTTGACCAATTTATTATTGTCGATGGTACTGAAGTTATAGCCCTCGATCAAGGGGATGCGTATCCTAGAGGGGCTCTTTTGGGAAAATATCCGGAAATAGCGGGACAAGAAATCGATCCTGGCAGGTCTTACATTTCAGAATTGATCATGTCTTATCCGGGAGATACCGGAGAAAATGAGACAGGCGCAAGAATGGGCGGGCTTGAAGCTTCTTCCGAAAATTATCTTACTGCTGGTAGCTATACCGGGGACGGAAATATATTTTCCAAGATTCGAAATGTTTATGTCACGGTTACGCCTAAGAGCGACTTAGACAGCGGAACAGATAGAACCCAGACAAAATGGCTGACGAATTTGAGCCAAAGTGGCAGTGTAACTGCGGGAACGCCGCAATTGGTCAAATACGATGACAACACCTTTGCAGTTCTCTGGACTGAAAAAGATACGGAATATCCCTATGAAAAAAAAGGAACTTATTGCCAATTTGTAGACGGCAGTGGTTCTCCAATCGGCGACGTTATGGAAATCGAAGCTGATCTTTCAGATTGCCATCCTATCGTAAACGAAAGTTCTGCTATTTGGTATGTTACGGAAGATGATCGATATTCTTCAGATGCACCTATAACACTGAGTTTTTATATTTTGAGCAAGGATGGGATTCTTACTTCAAGCGTTCTTTGCCAACCTGTTCCGGCTACTGGTATAGATCTTGAATCAGAAGACAGCATAACTTTAGAAGTTGGAAAGAATGAAACTTTTCAAATAGAAGCCCAGGTTGAACCAATAAACTCAACCGATACGATCAATTACTTATCTGAAAACGATAAAGTTGCTCAGGTAAGTGAAAGTGGAGAAGTTACGGCCATTGGAACTGGAAAAACTAATATTGTCCTTTCAGCGGGAGAAATCAAAAAGACGATTTCAGTAACAGTTGTTAGACCGGCGGAAGGCATTAAGATAAGTTCAGAAAAGAGCTTGTCTCTAAAAATCGGTGATACCTCTGCAATTGCAGCTGAAGTTGAGCCAGAAGATTCAACCGATGAGCTTGCTTACTCCTCTTCTGACCCTAGCATCGCAGATGTAAACGCTGTCGGGGTTATAACTGCAAAAGGTGTTGGTAAGACAACGATAAACCTAAAAGCCGGCAAAATACAGGAAAACATTTCAGTAGAGGTTAGTGGAAACTCAGCCGAGAAACCGGATAATCCAGCAAATCCGGACAACCCAGTTACTCCTGAACCATCAGAACCTTCAGACCAGCCAGAAAGCCAGGGTAAAGTTCCGGTCTACCGCCTGTACAATACGGTCTCTGGCGAACATCTGTATACGTCCGACCAGAACGAATCGAATACCCTGTCCGCGGCCAACGACTGGAACTACGAAGGCGTCGGCTGGAATGCACCGGATAGCGGACAGGGCGTCTACCGCCTGTATAATCCGGTCCTGGCAGACCACCTCTACACGACTGACTCCCACGAAGTTTCGGTCCTGACAACACAACAAGGTTGGCAGAGCGACAACAACGGTAAACCGCTCTTTTATTCCGGAGGGACCGTCCCGATCTACCGTCTGTACAACACGGTTAGCTACCGTCACCTCCTGACGAGAGACGAGAACGAATACGGAGTCCTGCCAGCGCACAACTGGAGCCAGGAAGGCGTTGCCCTGTACGGACTATCAGACGACTCTTCCAACCCGAATCAACCAACAGAACCCTCACAGTCTGATCAGCCAACGAAACCAACACAACCGGAAACTCCTGCAGAACCAAATCAGCCATCACAACCACAGCAGCCGACGACCGTCGCAGTTACGGGGATTTCCGTCTCTCCATCGAGTTTGACTCTGAAAGTTGGGGAATCAGAATCATTGACAGCAACCATCACTCCGAGTAATGCAACTAATAAGAATATAAAATGGACTACCTCTGATTCTGCAATTGCAATAGTAAGTAGTTCTGGTTTGGTAACAGCTAAAGGAGCAGGGCCTGCAACGATTCGGGCAATCACAGAAGATGGAAATTTTTCTGCTTCTTGTACAGTTACAGTTACTCAGGAACCGGCTTCCGATGAACCTAGTTCAGAAAAACAGTTAGAAAGAATCGTTTTATCACCGGATTCATTTGAATTAGATCCAGGAGATGTAAAAACAATTAAAGCTTCCTATTATCCTTCTAGTGCTTATATTCCGGATAAGTCCATTTGGAGTAGTTCTGATTCGTCAATTGTAACAGTTGATAAATATGGTACTATCAAGGCTGTTGCTCCCGGTAAAGCAACAATTACCCATAAACGTGGAGCTGTTGAAGCTACTTGTATAGTAACTGTTAAGAATACTCCAAGAATTATTTTTGCCCAGAACGAAATAACTATTAAAGTAGGAGAGACCGTAACTATTCCATTTTCAATCGAGCCAAAAGCCGAGGTCAATATAACCGGATACTCTAGATCTGGTGGGATAGAAGTAACTCATACTGATAAAGACATTACTATAACAGGCGTAGAAAAGGGAGATAATCATGTTTCGCTTTCGGCTTTTTTACCGAAAGACAATAGAAATATCGAATCTGATTTAAAGGTTCACGTTGTAGAATAGATTTTTACTGATTACTCTAGAGTTATGGTTTTGATAGACTATTCAAGAGTATTAAAGCTTTTAGGTAGTCATTGAAGATATATAGAAAACAATAGGAATTTTTCCGTAATTTCCGCAGAATATAGGAAAGCTACAACAGTAGAGTTATAGAAGCAAAATGACTGGCGTCGAATAATGTGCCAGTCATTTTTATTTCTCTCTGTAAGATAAAAGATTTCCTTGATCTGCCGTTACACGTTCTTCAGCTGAGAGAGTTATTGATAAGAACGAAAAAGGCCCCTCAGACGATCGTTGAATCCAATCTTTTGATATTTACTGTAAAACTAGCAAACGGTAACTAACTCGGGAAAGTATTGGTAAAGCTGTAATAAAAACTGGATTTTTAATTGTACGTATGAACCCCGAGAACATACGTGATTTTATTGACTTTTGGACGGATAAAGGTAACGAGGAACAGGACACCCAGAAATTCTGGATTGACTTGTTTGAAACCGTCCTAGGAGTAGAAGGAGCTGCCAGACTCATTGACTTCGAGAAGACGGTCGAGATAGGCGGCCGGAGTAAAAGAATTGACGCCTATATTCCTGGAGTCAAGGCCTTGGTCGAGCAGAAGTCGCTCGGCAAACCACTCACCAAAAAATACCGGCAGTCCGACGGGGCGACGCTAACGCCAATAGAGCAAGCGAGAAGATACGGCAGGCATCTAGGCTACGACGAGTTTCCCAGGTGGTACGTTGCTAGCAATTTCTCGGAAATAAGGATTTACGACAATAACAGCCTCGGCGCACCACCGGAGATCATATATCTAAAAGACCTGGAGCGGGACTACACAAGACTCGGCTTCCTGTTGGACAAAAAAGACGAACACATTGAAAAAGAAAAAGAGCTGTCCATACAAGCGGGGGAGCTGGTAGGCAAGATTTACGATGCCTTGCTCGAGGAATACAACGACCCGACGGACGAGAAGACCCTGGAGAGCCTAAACGTCTTGGTCGTCCGGCTCGTTTTTCTTGCCTGGGCTGAAGATACGGGCGTCCTATCCCGCCACCAGTTCAGAGACTACATGGAGCAGTTCAGGGAGAATCCCAGTGCCTTCAGGCGGGAACTCGCTTACCTCTTCAAGGTACTCGATACGCCCGTATCCGAACGAAAAAACCTGTACCTCGAAGATGAGCTTGCTATCTTCCCCTATACTAATGGTGGGCTTTTTGCCGACAAGGGGATCGAGATCCCTCGCTTCAACGACAAAATAATCGACCTGATACTTGATGAGGCTTGTTCGGGCTTCAACTGGGGTGGTATCAGCCCGACGATCTTCGGAGCCGTGTTTGAAAGCTCATTGAATCCGCAAACTCGTAGGTCCGGCGGTATGCACTACACATCGATAGAAAACATCCACAAGGTCATCGACCCACTATTTCTGGACGACTTGAAGCGGGAGCTGCACGAGATCAGACAGACGGAGAACATTCGGGGGTCGAAGACAAAAGCGCTGCACCGCTACATCGACAAGCTCGCCGGACTCAGATTTTTAGACCCTGCCTGCGGCGCAGGTAATTTCTTGACAGAAACCTACAGGTCTTTGAGAGAACTAGAAAATAAGGCTCTGTCGGACATATACGACGGCCAGATTCGATACGCAGACAAAATCGCAAACCCGATCAAAGTGAACATCGGCCAGTTTTACGGAATCGAAATCAACGACTTTGCCGTTGCGGTCGCGAATACGGCCCTGTTCATCTCGGAGTACCAGATGTTAAAGGAGACCGAGGAAATTCTCAGAACGCATTTCGACTACCTGCCGCTACGGCGGTTCGAGAACATCCATGAAGGCAACGCTCTTCGCATGGACTGGGAAGATGTGCTTACGCCGGATAAGTGCGACTATCTGATATCAAATCCTCCGTTTGTCGGGGCAATGCTCATGAGCGGGGAGCAACGGCAGGAAATCAAGGCGGTCATGAAAGGGTTCAAAGGGGTCGGGGAGCTTGATTATGTCTGTGGGTGGTTCAAAAAAGCGGTTGACTACATGAAGGAAAGTCACATGGTCGCAAGTTTCGTTGCGACAAATTCCATCGTCCAGGGTCAGCAAGCCGTTCTTCTCTGGAAGCCTTTGTTCGAAAAATCTCAGCTTAAGATTCTCTTTGCCTACGAACCGTTCGTCTGGGACAGCCAATCAACAGACAAAGCCCGCGTTCACTGCGTGATTGTTGGATTTTCAGTAAATATCGACCGAGAACCCAAGATTATCTATTCTCAAAGTGGCTCTGTTTTCGCCGACAACATCAACGCCTATCTCAAGCCCGGGAAGAATATCTTCATTGAGAGTCGTTCTGTCCCGTTATGCCCGGTACCCCCGATGCGTTTCGGGAATATGCCGCGTGACGGCGGAGGTTTTTGCGTAAGCGACGAAGAAAAAAAGAAGATAGAGAAAAAATACCCGAAGAGCGCTGTTTGGGTCCATCCTTATATAGGTGCAAAAGAAATGATTGACAGGAAGGACCGGTGGTGCCTGTGGCTCAAAAACGCAACGCCGAAGGAAATCAAATCGTGTCCCCTCATCAGAAAGAAGGTTGAAGATGTGCGCAATTTCCGTCTGGCCTCGAAGGCGGCTGCCACGAGAAGGCTTGCGGAAAAGCCTGCCCTCTTTGCCCAGATTGCCCAGCCCGAGTACTCCTATATCGCCGTTCCGAGAGTTTCTTCTGAGCGGAGACGCTACATCCCGATTGCTTTTTTCGAGAAAAACGTAATTGCCAGCGACGCTCTACTAATTATACCGGACGCAGAGCTTTATCACTTCGGCATCCTTACCTCAAACGTCCACAATGCCTGGATGCGGGCAGTGGCCGGCAGGCTCGAAATGAGGTACCGCTACTCGAAAGACATCGTCTACAACAACTTTCCATGGCCAGAACCTACACAGAAGCAGAAGGAACTGATTGAAAGAACTGCCCAGAATATCCTAGAGGTCCGGGAGAGATACCCGAACTGCTCATTGGCTGATCTATACGACGAAACGCTGATGCCCGCCGACCTTCGAAAGGCCCATCAGGCCAACGATCGGGCGGTCATGAAAGCCTACGGTTTTGACTGGCGGAACATGACGGAAGAAGAGTGTGTGGCTGAGCTGATGAAGTTGTACTCGGAAAAAGTAGCTGAACTAGCTGGGAACAAATAAAGAAAGAAGAGACCATGACAATAGCAAGGCCTGCAAGCTATGACGGCTTTCAAGGGAAGGCTGTAAAGATTAAGATGACGGAAGATCCCGTAGGGATGCGCTACTGCGGCCCCGGTTCCTGGAAAGAGGATAGACTCTTAATCTACGCTAGAAAAGGAAAAGTCAAAGCCGAACGGGAGTTTATCGGAAAAAAATACGAGAGAATTGTCGTATCGACCGAAGTTAGAATTTCTCAACAGAAAGCCTTAGAACTGATTGATTGGATTCTCGAACCTTACAGGGAACCTTACGAGATAACGGACATCTGGGACACAGATATGAAAATCTATGATGAGAACGGGAAGAAATATACACTCAAAGGCGGTTGTATCGAGGAAGTCCTGGAAGAGTTGGAGTTCGATCATTGGTGGACTGATTATTTTGATATCTCTCAGAGATGATAGATCCTCTTGATCTACTATTTCCGCTCTTCAACTGAAATTAGCAAAGAAAACAAAAAAAGCGCCCGTAGGCGCTCGTAAAGTTCAATTGAATCTTTGCCAGTATTTGTCGTAAAACAACAGATACTTACTAGCTAGGTAGGATTAGCTAAATACTTATTAAACTTTGGCAATTGCCAAAGTTTAATAAGTATCGACCAGAGTTTAATAAATATTGACAGAGTTTAATAAGGACCGACAACAAAATTTAAATTTTTACTTTTTCGGCCTGTTTTCCCTATACCAGGCGTACGTCATCGGCGTGCCTTCTTTGTTCTTCTTTCCGCCGACAACGCGGGCGATGAACATACGGTGCGTTCCAAGATCGATTTCTTTTTCGACTTCCAGTTCGATCGAGTAAAGCGTTTGTTCTAAGACCGGGCATCCCGTGATCTCACCGTTTACGTAAGGAATGCCTTCGCATTTGTTTACGACGTGGCCGGACATGCTACCAAACTTCGGGATAAGATCCATGTTATCCTGGCCGAGGATATTACAGCAGGCCGCTTTGGTCTTAGAGATCATCTGTGAGGTTTTTCCGCCTTTATTGATGCAGAAACTTACGCGAAGCGGTGAATCCGTGACCTGTTGGAAAGTATTGCAGACCATGCCGTTACTAAATTCGTCTTCGTGGGCGGTCATGATATAAAGCCCGTACGAGCATCCAAAAAGTAGGGACTGCAGACGTTCCTGTTCTTCGGCGCTGAGCTGTTCTTGTGGGCCTTCTTCGACGAGTTCGAACATGTCGGCACCCACACCGCAGATCGGGCAGACTTCCGGCGGTTCGTTTCCTTCGTAGACGTAACCGCAGACCGTACAGCGCCATTTTTTGACGATCGGCGCTTCTTCGATCACGTCGCCGGCCAGTTCAAAGAATTCTGGGCCGACGCCACAGATGGGACATTCTTCGGGCGGCTCGGGTCCTTCGTAGATGTAGCCACAAACCGAACAGCGCCACTGTTTGATTTCTTCGAGTTCTTCTTGTTTGTACGGCGCTTCCTTTTCTTCAAAGAGGTCTCCGCTTATGCCGCAAACCGGGCATTTTTCCGGTGGGGTCTCACCGATATGAACGTAACCGCAAACCGGGCAAATCCATTCTCTAATCATTATGTTCCTCTCAATATTTATAAAGTCGTATCTTAACCGGAAATCTAGTCATCGGTTCTTTGAACCAGATAAATCCGGTCGAAGTCAATGTAACCTTGCAGCTCCGTCGGAGGCTGAGGTAAAAAGAAAGTCGTCGCAAAGAAGCGTTCGTCCTGAAGCGACGTGTTGATGCGTTTTTTGGACCGTCTATGCTTGGTCGGTAGTGATCTCGTGCGTACCGGTCTACTTCGTCTGTATGAATGTATTTCTTTTTTCATATTTAACTCCCTTCTTATAATTATATATGTTAATTGGGAGCAAATTATCAAATCACCTTAATAGAATATTTTTTGTTAAAGCTCTCGCCAGCCTTTAATGCCGTAATCCCCGGTTTTTGGGGCAGTTCCCCGTCAAAGCCGTAATCGTCGGCGCGTCCGGCCCAGGGCTCAAGACAGACAAACGGCGCGCCCGGTTTTGACCAGATCCCATAATTCGGAAAATCCGGTGAGATTAGTTCGATACGGTCTCTTCCGTCCGGATCAACGAGGATGCAGCGCTCGATCTGTCCGTCATCAAAGATGAGCGCGTCTTTTACAAACATATTCTCGGACAGATACAGGCGGTGGTCGTCCAGTTTTAAGTTGTAAATTTCAGGAAGGACCGTGCCGGTTTTCGTATCTAGGAGCTTAAAATGAAGCAGTTCTTTGTCCTGAAAATACAGCGAGTATCCGTCTTTTTTCGGAGGGGTGGCAAAGGCTGGATGAGCCCCGATCGTAAAATACATCCGTCCGTTTCCGGTATTTTTCACGTCCCAGGTGATCTCAAGTTCATTCTCCTTTAAGCGGTAGCTTACCCCGAGTTCAAAGTCAAAGGGGTAGATCTCTTTGGTCTTTGCGCTGCTGGTCAAGACAAAACGCAAATAATCGTCTTTTTCTTCGACCGGTTTAAAATCAAGGTCCCGGGCAAAACCGTGCTGTCCGCTCGGATAAAAGATTCCGTCAAAGGTAAAGCCCATGCCCGCCTGCTTTCCGACGTTCGGAAAGAGGATGGGGTTGTGGCGGTTCCAAAAATCGGGCTTGTTTTGCCACAGAAGTTCGCACTCACGGGTTTTGTCGTATAGGCTGACGAGCTCAGCTCCGTGGGCCGCAACTTCAATTTTTAAGGATTTATTTGATAGTTTATAGTGGTTCATTGATGTATAATTTCACTTAACGGTCAAAACGACCGCTGCTCTTTTTATCAATTATAATTTTTGAAAACACCAATGTCACCCATTTAAATAGATTCGAGGTAATACAAAAACAATTGAAAGCATCTACCAAGGATATCCTGAGAGAGCTTAAAGGCTCAAAGATGCGTTTTTTCTACATCTGTTCGATCATCGCTCTAGGGGTCGCTTTTTTCGTCGGGATGAAAGCGACGTCCCCGTCGATGACCGAAACGGCCGTCGATTACTTCCTTCAGACGGAACTGTCCGACTTTCGGCTCGTATCGACCTACGGGCTTCGCGACGAGGACATCCAAAAACTGTCCCAGATCGACGGCGTAAAAGAGGCCGTCGGGGCGTACTCGATGGACGTGATCGCCCGGATAAACGACGACAAAAACGTCGTCAAGATCCTCTCGCTCCCGGACGCCCAGTCGCTAAACCAACCTTATCTTCTCGAGGGGCGTTTTCCTGAAGCTCCCGACGAGTGCGTGGTAGAGCCGAACAACAACCACTTAAGCCATACCGAGATCGGAACGACCGTCACGGTTTTAGACGAGTCCCACACACAGGAAGAAATGGACCATCTAAAAAACAAAAGCTATACGGTCGTCGGTTACGTCCGCTCACCACAGTACATCTCTATAGAACGCGGCAATACCAACATCAGCGACGGCACGATCGACGGCTATATGATGGTGCCAAGAGACTCCTTTAACTACCCGAGATACACCGAAGGCTATATCTACACCGACGTCACGGCTTCCGTTCATCCGTATTCCCAGGAATATTCGGACGAGCAGGACGCGATGATCACAACGCTCGAGAAAACCGGAGATGAGATCCTAGATGATAACTTAAGTGACTTAAAGGCCGAGGCATACGAAGAGATCGACAAAAACCAACAGGATCTCGACGACAAAAGAGAGGAAGTCGAGGAGCAAATCCAGGACGGACAAAGCCAGATCGACGACGGTGAGAGCCAGCTCCTAGCGGGTATCGCCGAATACGAATCGGGGCTTTCCAGTTTTAATACCCAGATGACCCAGGCCAGAAGCCAACTCGACAGCGCCGCCGCGCAGCTTGAGAGCGGGCGCGAGAGTTACGTTCAGGGTAGGGGAGAGCTTCAAAGCCAAATCGCTTCGGCCCTCGATTATCTAAACGCCAATAAACTTAAGCTCGACGAGGG
>CANRHG010000044.1 GCA_947630385.1 uncultured Eubacteriaceae bacterium | reverse complement strand
AATCATTCTTTTGTCTGCTACAGGTCTTAGAAATAAAGAAATAGCAAAACAAGTCAATGTAGACCGGAAGAACGTCGGCCGCTGGCGAAGGCGTTTTTTAGACCGGCTGGATTTCATCAACGATCTCGCGCGGCGGCAAGATTATAAAAACTGTTCAAAAGCGATCAAAGAAGTCTTAAGCGACAAGAAAAGAACGGGCAGACCCAAGAAGTTCTCCAAAGAAGACCACGACAGCGTGACGGCCGTGGCCTGTTCGAATCCCGCAAGTTACGACTATCCAATCAGTTCCTGGTCGGTGCGTTCGATCGCTATGGTCTTGGCAAAGCTTAAAATCCTTCCCGATATCTCAAAAAGTTCCATTCAGCGGATCCTGCAGAGAAACCAGTTGCGTCCCCATAAACTCAGATACTGGATCCACTCACCTGAAAAACATCAGGATCCACAAAGCTTTATTCAAAAAGCCCGGGAATGCAGCTCCCTGTTAAAAAGCGCGGAGGACCTTTATGAAAAGGGGGTTCAGATCATCTCCATCGATGAGAAACCGGGAATTTCGATTCTAAAGCCAGTTTATCCCGATCTATTCCCGCTTCCCGGCCGTGTGGACCGAAAACGTGAAATGTTTTATGAAAGGCGCGGTACGATCGATCTGATCCAGGGGGTCAACGTCGCCATGGGCGATCTTTTTACCCCTTATCTAAACGCCCACCATAAGGAAAAAGACTTCGTTAAAGCTTTATCCCAGTGCCTTGACGAACAACTTGAACTAACCCCGGAAGATGAAATCATCGTTATCTGCGATAATTTTTCCACGCATTTTTCTGAAGGTGTCGTCCGGCTCGTCTGTGAGTATCTTAAAATGGATACGGCTAGCCTTGGAGTCAAAAATCATTCGGGAATCTTGAAAAACAAAAAAACAAGGGCCCGGTTTTTGTCAGACCCGGGACATAAGATTCGTTTTGTCTATACCCCTAAGCACGCATCCTGGCTAAACCCGGTTGAAGTCTACTTTTCGATCCTTCAGCGGCGTTTGCTCAAAGGGCTACTCGTTGAACAGGTAAAAGAATTGGAAGAGATCATCTTTAAATTTTTCAAATGGTACAATGAAAAACTTAAACAATTGGAACAGAAAATAACCTTAGATTCTCCAGTTAATTAAGCTCTCTCAAAACCACCCAGTTTAAGTAGAGCCGCATATTTTCGGCTCTACTTCTTCTTATTTTACCCAATACAAGCAACGATTGTAGCTTAAAAATTTTTGACGGGCACCGGTGGCGGCCTGTTTATGGGTCAATATTTATGGGACACAGTACTTAGAACAGTAGACGTAAACAGTCATAAATTTCTAACCTTTTTCTCTTAGCTCAGATAGATATATAGAGTAGAAACTTCTGTTCATACTTGCTTGATTATTTTAAAGAACCGCAGTTGTTCAGCTTTTCTTGATCACTTTGTTATTGCTGTTTATATTAATTTTGATTAACAGAGACCTCACTACTTTTCTTTAAACGCTCTTAAGTTTTCGCTTTTCAATAACCCCTCGCTTTTCCATTAACTTCTTTAATCCAAAAAGCTTACAGAGATAATTAATTGTTGTCTGAACTCAATAGGAAATTACCTTTAAGTCAAAAGGCAAAGGCATATAATTTAATGGAACCGTTTTCTATGCGGTCAAACTAAACTGGAAGGTTGAAAATGGCAGATAAAAAATATTTAATGGGAATTGACGCCGGTACGGGTAGCGTCCGCGTAGCGATTTTTGATACCGAAGGAAATAACTTAGCTTACGACATCGCTGAATACGGAACAACTTATCCTCATAACGGTTGGGCTGAACAGGACGATAAAGAATGGTGGGCAGCCATGAAAAAAGCCGTTCCTGGCGCCATCAAAAAATCTGGTGTCGATCCGGAAGACATCGTCGCACTGACTTGCGACGCGACGACTAACACGATCGTATTTTTAGATGAAAACGACGTTTCGGTTCGTCCCCCAATGCTCTGGATGGACGTTCGTGCCACAAAAGAAGCGGCTGAAATCGACGAATTAGATGAAAACGAATATCCGGCAAAACGTTTCTACAAACCAAATTCAAGAGCCGACATCCTGGTCCCAAAAAGTATGTGGACCAAACGCAACGAACCTGAAAACTGGGAAGCCGCAAAGACGATTTTCGAATTTGAAGACTGGATGAACTGGAAACTAACCGGTAAGAAAACAACCTGTATGTCGATCGCAGCTTTCCGCTGGAACTACGACGATGCTAATGAAGGTTTCCCGGTCGCTTTCTACGAAGCTTGCGGAATCGGCGACATCATGGATAAACTCCCACAAGACGTAAAACGCGTCGGTGAAGTCATCGGTCACGTCAGTGAAGAAGCCGCGAAAGAACTGGGCTTAAGTACAAAGACGTTGGTTGTCGAAGGTACGGCCGACTGTAACGCTTGTATGTTCGGGGTTGGTGGCGTAAATCCAAACGGCATGACTCTAATTGGTGGAACTTCTTCTTGTTTACTAGGTTTATCCGAAAACGACTTCCATGAAATCGGCGTAAACGGAACTTACCCGAACTGTATGTACGAAGGAACCAGCTTACTTGAAGGTGGCCAAACCGCTTCGGGAGCGATTCTTACCTGGTTTAAAGACAATTTACTACCGAAAGAATGGGAAAAAGAAGCAGAAGACAGAGATATGAACGTCTTTGATTTAATCACCGAAAAAGCTTCTGAAATCCCGATTGGTTCCGAAGGCATCGTCATGATGGACTATTTCCAAGGTAACCGTGCTCCTTATTCGGATTCAAAAGCCCGCGGTATGTTCTGGGGACTATCGCTAGGAACGACGCCGGCTCATCTGGCTCGTGCCGTTTACGAAGGCGTTGCTTATGGAGCCAATCATTGTATCCAATCGATGAAAGAAGCCGGATACGACGTCAATGAAATTTACGCTTCGGGCGGACTGGCAACTTCGCCGTTCTGGATGCAAATGCATGCCGA
Organism: uncultured Eubacteriaceae bacterium; assembly: GCA_947630385.1. Classification (GTDB taxonomy): domain Bacteria; phylum Bacillota; class Clostridia; order Eubacteriales; family Eubacteriaceae; genus CANRHG01. The sequence goes on along the minus strand of CANRHG010000044.1, from coordinate 8,429 downwards.
TATCATCGGTGTTCCGATGTATACCACCGTTGAAAACCAAAGTGCCGGATGCTTAGGCGATGCAATTATCGCCGGGGTTGGAGCTGGAATCTTTAAAGATTTCCAAGAAGGCGCTGAAAAAATGGTTAAAATCGACAAAGAATATCAGCCAAATCCTGAAGCTCACAAAGAATACGAATTTTATATGGACCGTTATAAAGAAACGTGGCCACAAATGCGTGAAATCGTACATAAGACGGTCGAACACAATAGCTAAAAAATTTTGCCGGTACGAAAAGTGCCGGCTATTTTTAACCGTATTTGTAATCCACAAAGATAATGAATTTCAAATCTGGATAAAGAGCTTCTAACTTCTTTTTTAGTTCCTTTCTGGGATGATATGTAAAATCGACTACGATATCGAAAATAACTTTTTTCTCAGTAGCATTGTAGTAAAAGCCGTGTACTTCAATTACTCCTTCTTGTTCTAATGCTACCTTTCTAATTTTTTCTTCCAACGCTTTAATAAAGGAATCTGTTGTGTTGACCGCGTAGAGTCCTACCGTAAAAATGATCCCATATTCATCGTAAAGGGTACTCGTTATTTTCCGACTTAGTTCATCGATTTGTCTTGCGTCCATCGTGTCGTCTACTTCGATGTGAATCGAACCAATCATAGAATCCGGACCGTAATCGTGTAAGATCAAATCCGTCGCATGATGGACTTGCGGAAAGGATTCTACTTTTTTAATGATTTTTTCGGACAGTTCGGTGTCGTTATGCTCCCCTATCAAACTTGAAAAAGCCTCCTGGATAACGTCAATACCGGTCTTAATAATTACAAGTGAGATGAAAGCGCCGATATAACCGTCTATGTTGATCCCAAGAAACCGGTATAAAAGAGCTGAGAAAATAGTCGTTCCGGAAATCGCCGCATCCGTAAAAGAATCGGCCGCGCTCGCTTTTAAAGTTTGGGCGTTTAATTTGTTCCCTTCTTTTCTCAAATAAAGTCCAAACGTGAGTTTGACCGCAACGGCCGCGAACAAAACGATAAAACTAGAGAATCCATAATCAGACGGGGTCGGAGACAAAATCTTTCCAACCGATTCTTGAAGAGCCGTAAATCCGGTGAATAAAATGATCACGGCAATAATAATAGCCGCAAGGTATTCAATACGACCGTGCCCAAACGGATGTTTTTCGTCTGCCGGCTTTTTAGCCATTTTAGTCGCGACGATCGTAACGGCTGAACTAATCATATCGCTAAAGTTATTGACGGCGTCTAACGTAATAGCGATCGATCCACTTAAAACCCCAACGGCCGCTTTAAAGACGACCAATAAAAAATTGATCAGGATCCCGTACAGACCAATTCTGATAATTTTTTTACTGCGTTCCATGAGAATAATAGCTTTCTTTTTTTGGCTTAACCTGCTATAATATTAATTTAGTGGTTTCGTAGCTCAGCTGGTAGAGCGCTACGTTCACATCGTAGATGTCATCGGTTCGAGCCCGGTCGAAACCACCATTTTTTTTATTCTCTTTTTATCATACCGTAGGAACAAAGTAATTATCATTTCTATACGATTCAAATTATCAGAGAAAGCAAAAACGGCAGAAGGTTAATCCTGCCGTCACTCTTTCTCCTCACCTTTTATATATTCCTGAATCTCTGGTTGCTCAAAAAAACCTGAATACTTATAAGCGGTTTCTTCAGCAAAGCGTGCCCCTAGTGCGTGGGCAATTTTTTCAACCTCTTTGATCTGCGCAATCACGTCTTTGCGTGGATTGGTAATAATTAATTCGTCGTCCTTACACATAAGCATTACTTGATCTCCTTCGCTGAGATCTAAATAATCCATTACTTCTTCGGACAACTCGAGGTTGTTTCCTTTTAATACTTTGACATTGATATATGCCATTTTTTTCTCCTATAGAATCACAAAAATTAAAATCACTAATTTTCATAATTCTTTTTATTTAGTACGTAATTTATTATAGCACAAATTTAAGTAGAAATATTTTAATCGAAATTAAGTAAACGTTTTAATTAAAATTTTTTTCGTGCTCTCCAATCTGAAAACGTTTTGATATGATTAAAGCATGATAGGTGCAGTAATAGGAGATATTTCGGGCTCGCGTTATGAATTTTCTAATTATCGGTCAAAAGACGTTCCTATCCTCGACGGCTTTTTTACCGATGACAGTATTCTCACGTTTGCTACAGCGCAGTCCCTTTTAGACTCAAAGAATAAAGAAGATTTTGAAGACAATCTTATCAAAAATTATAAGCTTTTTGTAAAGCTCTATCCCGACGCTTCTTACGGCAACCATTTTTACAACTGGGCGTTTTCACCACAAAGTACACCTTATTACAGTTTAGGAAACGGTTCAGCCATGCGGGTCAGTCCGGTAGCTTACGCAGCAACTACTTTAGAAGAAGCAGAAGAACTGGCCAAAATATCCGCAGAAGTCACCCACAACCATCCGGAAGGTATCGCCGGAGCCCAAGCAGTCGCCGGTGCGATCTTTTTGGCTAGAAACGGGGCCAGTAAAGAAGAGATTAGGGATTACGCAAGAAGATACTACGACCAAGATTTTTTAGGCGACTTTACAATTGACCGGTTAAGAGATTCTTATCTTTTTGATGTAACTTGTCCAGGATCGGTCCCACATGCTATTGTAGCTTTTCTAGAAGGTAAGTCATTTGAAGATGTGATCAAAACCGCAATCTCTCTCGGTGGAGATAGTGATACGATTGCGGCTATAGCCGGAAGTATCGCAGAAGCATATTACGGTGTTAGCCAAGAATTAAAAGAAAAAGCTCTAGATCTTTTGGACGACCATTTTAGGGAAATCTACAGTAGGTTCACGGAAGAATATAAAGAGAACTTCCCACAAAGGTAAGATGATTCGCAAAAGAAAAAAAGAAACGTCAGACAAAATTAAATCAATGAGCCGACGTTTCTCTCTTTTATTTGAAGTATTTAGCCGCATAACTAGACGCTCTTTCAAATCATGGGGAATTTTTTGATCGGACGTCTACCATCGCTTGAAGTTATGCTATAATACTAGTGAGCCATTTTGTTAGCCACCTCCCTAGTTCTCCTTTTTAACCGAGAAGATTATTACTCGCCATATGGGGGTGGCTTCATTTTTCGGCTTCTTTTTATTTCTCATCAAAAGTCCAAATTTGATAAATCCTCAATAAAAGAATAAAGAAGATTGTAAATAAGGTCAGTATCGGCATAAAGAAAGTAAAAGCCAAGGCTAAAATAAGCCCAAGGTAGACTGGAACCAACATTCGATTGGATCTTTTAAAACTTTTTTCCATTTCCGGATTTTCTTTCATTAAAAACCAGTATAGAAGCTGATAAAGCACAATACAAACGATAAGTAAAAGAGTGTATAAAAATTCCGGGATGGAAAATGTTGGATCGACCCCTACCCAACCGTTTGCAAAAGGGATCAAGGAGACGAAAAATAACCATACACCGTTGACAATAAAGATCTTCGAATTTACAAATTCTACTTTGGAAAATTCTCTATTATGGTTACACCACATAATATAAACCATAAAAAATGAGTTAAAGTAAGCCAAAAATACTGGCCATTGTTCTTCTAATTCCTCGATTGAATTGTGTATAGGTATCTCAAGTTCCAAGACCATAATTGTTGCGATAATGGCTATGATTCCATCGGTTATGGCTTGTAATCTTTCTGTTTTCATGTCTCTTCCTTCTTCTTTAAAGTCTAATTCAAATTCACGATACGTTAAAAGGCTTAAACGACTGTTAAATATTGATTTCTCTTTCCGCTAAACTCAGAAAAATTCTATTATCCTCTTACCTTTGCTATTTAAATAACGAAACAAAAAGTCAAATAATTATTTTATTGAAACTCTATCAAACCATTTAGATCCCGATTATTAAATCGTTTTCACATCTTATTATTTACCTCATTAACCAGAAGAAATTCAATCATTAACTTTATTCTCAAAAACAAAAAATGAATAAATTCCGAAGAATATTCAAGATTATAAAAAACTAAATCAGAAGACGATTAAAAAAATATTCAATTTCAATGCATCTTTTGCATAAAAACTTTTTCAGAGTAAAAGACCTAGAGAGGCATTTAAATCATCTTGGCACAATTTTCACAAAATCCGCAACTTACTTTCGCATTTTCTTATAGCAGGCAACACTTAGCCGTTTTATTCCAAACGGACACGGAATTTGACATAATTCCTAAGATGTGGTTTATTCCAGATACTGCATATTATTCATCGTTTATACAATTGCTTCTGTTGGTATTTGGTTAGCCCGGAGTCTCTTAAGTATTTTGAGAGGCTCCGGGTTTTTTTGTTTTTAGATTTAAGATACCGCCACAAAAGTGGGAACATTTTTATTTAACTTTACCCGGAATTTTCATAGGATTTTGCGTTGTCATTTTTACTCTATTTCGTAGTTCCCTGGTCTTCTTTTTGATTTTATAGGAATTTGAGAATCGAAAATAAGTTAGCCGAAATTATTAGGCCTTTATATTTCTATAAGTTTTGAGACTTTCTAGACCTGCTAACTAAGTTTAGATCTTTTTTATCTAGGGCTCTTTTCTTTGACTAGAGATTTGAGAGAGAAACTTTACAACGAGATTGAGGGGCTGGACGTTTTAGGCTAAACTTTGATTTTTGATTTCGAGTCTTTTGTTTTAAATTTCTTAATCGTCTATAGTTACTTTTTAGCTCTCTTCCTAAATGAGGCTGTTACAGGCTTTTTTAGAAATCTCGTAAGACGTATCCGTCTTTGCTTACCTTACGTTCTTTAATGAATAGGTCAAAGTGCTTCCACTTTTGTGGCGGTGTCGATTAGAGAGGTTTTTTTGAAAAAGTCTTTAATTAGCTTATTTTCGGTTCTGCTTTTCCTGCTCGTTGCTTCGTCCGGTGTTTTGGCCGGGTGGGGCACAGCCTCAGAGGATACTTACATTTTCTATTCCGACGGGCAACGTTTTACTTTTTCGGTAGATGATAATGGGAACGTTGGAAATTATACTCCGTACAAACCTGCGGGTGTAGGAAATATGACAAAAGCTTGGAGTTGGAGTAACACCGGCGGGAGTCCAGGCGGGATTACAACTCCGAATTCATGGGTCATCCTTCCTGCAAATTCTGTTTTAGGAACGGATAGCCTGAATCTAGGAAATATTCAGCAGAATAATATTCTTATTCAAGGACCGTGTACTAGTGGACAGTTACTGTTCGGAGATTACAATACTGTCATAAATATCTACGGAGCTACTGAGAATCCAACTCAATCTAACTTACACATTAGTATTGCGGCTAACGGAGTTCCTGGAATTAGCACCGGAACAAGTACGAATAATTCGACTCTAAATATTAATTCAGGATCGGTCTGGGTGAGCACCTCGAACAGTCCTGCTGTAGGTGGAAATTTGGCTTTTGCTGGATTTAATGTATCCAATGCCGTGTTTGCCTGCTCTGGAGGTAACGTAAGCCAGATGTTCCGTGGGGCTGGGACTAAGTTAAATCTTTCGAATGGTGTTGTAATTGCATCCGAGCAAACGAGCTCTCAAAGTACGATTATTCCATTAGGGGGAGCAACTCCTTCTATTACAAATAATAGTTTGATCTACGCAGATGGAATAGCTGGCGGTCGAGGAAATAGCATTAGCGTCTCAAACGGAACGATATCAGCTGGAAAAAATAGTTCTGGAAATATAACTTCTGTTAATAGCACGGGGCAGGCTCAAGTTTATCAAAACGTAACTACGAATTGGTGGGCTCCTTTTAATAAGCTGTCGTTCGGTTCTATACAGCTCTATGCAGCTAGTAATCTAAATATCGACAGTCAAGAACTAGGTGGATCGACCATAACTTTAGTCGGAGACGATACGGGAACTACGCTTTCGAACAATGGAACAATCACGATTAGTTCGGGCGATGAGTTAGCTATGTCGGTAGGGAGCGAGGTAGTTCCGTATGCCTATGGTTCCAACTCAAAGACCATTAATAACTTTGGAACTTTCTCTATTTCCGGGAACGTTAATTTTGCTAACTGGGCGGCTGTAGATAATTCGAATATATTTACGATGACTTCGGGGACAGCCCCCGGAACGGGTCCTGGTTTAACTAACGTAGCCAATCCCGGTTCCACTAGTTGGACCAACGAGGAAGGATCTACTTTTATTATCAATCCTTACGCTTTTAGAGATGAATCCGTTGAAGGAAACATTACTACAAAACCGAACGTTTCCGGGAGTATTATAGTGTATCCACAGGAAGGAAGTGTTCCGAGTTCATTACCTTCAGGCTATGTAACGGGTGCTTATCCTAATGGGGCTGCTATTGATGGGTATGGCACTACGGCCAGGAGTTCACTAAATACAAGTCAAAATTATGTAAGCAAAGGCCGATTTTACGTCTATACACCTGGGGTTACCGCAGGTGGATCAGCACCTCTGCTTCAATTAACGAATGCCGATTTTGCCGGTTGGTATTTGAACGCGGATAGTGTTTCAAATCCGTATTACACGACCAATACAGGGAGTGCCGGCGAATACTTCGCTGACAATTATTATAAAAATGACGTAGACAACGCTTATAAGCAGAGCATTCCGGGCGTTTACCTCACTCAAAACGACTTGTATTATTACAACTCCGGGCAAAGTCAAACTCAGAACGTAGACTTTTCGACGGCCTCTGGGAATTATAATCCCGGAAACTTTAGCTTTAGAATCGACGGCGTCAACGGGAGCGTAGGCGACCAAGGCTGGATCCCACTTTATCCAAATACAGAAGTAGTCGGTCCAGATGGGAATAAAGGTTGGCCTAATTATGACGACGCCGACAGTAGTCCTGTAGATAATTCACTCTTTATGGGGCAGTATTATTTCACTTATCCATCAGCTGAGGAAGTTGGAAGTTCTTCAAATGGACAGCTAGAAAATTATGAGTGGGTCCTAGCGATTAATAATACGGTTGGAACTCCGACTTCGACACTGACCTATGGTGGATCAGGCGAAGTCGTAGGGAGTTATACACTGACCGCCACCTCTTTCGGATTCCGTCCGGGAACGAATACACCGGCCACGGCAACAGCGAACCTTTACATTGACGAAGGTGCTAGCGTAGACGAAGTCGTATTGATCGGTGAGGACGGAGAACAGCCTTATAGCTCGATTTCGATCAACTTAGACGAAACGAATACTTACCAGTTCGGTGCTAAGGCTTTCTATAACGGAGTTCAGGTCACGAGCGGCCTAGACGTCTCCTATAGCGTTAGTATGAGTAATACCTATAATCAGAATACGGCTAACCCATATTCTGCGGCGGGATATGCTTATATCAACGAGGAGGGAAAGATTGTATTCCTTAAGCCCACACCGAGAGGGCAGTATCTCTTTGTAACGGCGACCGTTAATGGTATTCGATCTCAGAACTACGCGACCATCACCGTCTTTTCTAATCTTAATAGTCCGGGCCTAACAGAGATTGAACCGAAGGAAGACGTCGTCAATATTTCCTACTATACGTTTGATCCGAATTACGACGGAAATAGTGTTGACGCAAACGGCACCGTAAACGGACCAAATTATTATTATGGTTTTTACGAATTAGCTCAGAATATCCTTCCTGTTCCGGATGCGACAGCGTTCGATCCTAAAAATCTATCGTTCGACTCAACCAACTCGAACCTAAATGTCCAGGATTATTACGTTGGGACGTCCGGGCCGGATGACGAGGATGGGGACGACGACTACATCAAAGTCCCGAACGATTATTTCGAAGGGACCACTACGATCACCGCTACTTACACTCGAAGCGACGGAGAAGAGCTTACCTGTGAATTTACGGTCAACGTTAGGCCATATGTTGCTGGCGAAGCAATTGGTGTGATCAGCCCGTTAAACTTTGTCATAGGCGACACTACGGTCCAGAATGTTGACGCGGTCGTTACTCCGGCCAGTTCTACACAGCTAGCTAAAATTAATTACAATAGCTCGAATAGACTAATTGCTCAAGTAGACGATATGGGTAACGTTTCGGCTGTTGGGGTCGGAACGGCCAACGTGACTTCAACCGGCGTTATTTACAATATGCCGACTGTGGAAGGTTTTAAAGTTGATCCTGAAACAGGACAGAGTGAAACGCCTCCGACAACCATAACCAATTACAATAATCTAGCCACTACGGTTGTTAATGTAAGAAATATTCCCCAGTCGGATGACTTAACAATTTCACCGGAAAATTTTGAGCTCGCTATAGGCGGGACTCAGGATCTTACTTTGGAATTAAACGGTGAGCCCCTGCCTGAGGGAGCTGAAGTTACTTGGGCAACAAGTAACGATACAGTTGCAACGGTTGAGAACGGAGTTGTTACGGCAGTAGGTGTTGGGACAGCCGATATTACGGCCACTTACGGCGAAGATCTGAC
>CANRHG010000043.1 GCA_947630385.1 uncultured Eubacteriaceae bacterium | reverse complement strand
ATGCACTGCTCGGCCAACATGTCCGACGACGGCCGAACGGCCCTGTTCTTCGGTCTGTCGGGAACCGGCAAGACCACACTTTCCGCCGACCCGGGACGCAGGCTCATCGGAGACGATGAACACGGCTGGAGCGAAGACGGGGTCTTTAACTTCGAAGGCGGCTGTTACGCCAAGTGCATCCACTTGACCCGTGAACTCGAACCCGAGATCTGGGACGCGATCAAGACCGGTGCGGTCGTCGAAAACGTCGTCTACGACGAAGAAGGTCACGCCGATTTTAACGACAGCCGTTATACGGAAAACACGCGCGTGGGCTATCCGCTCAACTACATCTCTAACGCCGTCATTCCCAGTATCGGAAATACGCCCAACACGATCATCTTTTTAACCGCCGACGCGTTTGGGGTGCTTCCTCCGATCTCTAAGCTCGACAAAAACCAGGCGATGTACCACTTTGTCAGCGGCTACACCAGTAAAGTCGCCGGGACCGAACGCGGGATCGTCGAACCACAGACGACCTTCTCGACCTGTTTTGGGGCGCCTTTCCTGCCACTGCCGGCCGAACGCTACGCGGAACTGCTCGGGCAAAAGATCGAAGAAAACGACTGTGACGTCTATCTCGTAAACACCGGTTGGACCGGCGGAAAATACGGGGTCGGCCACCGCATGAGCCTTCCCTACACCCGGGCCATGGTCAACGCGGCCATCAACGGCGAGTTAAAAGACGTCGAATACGTCCACGACGATATCTTCAACGTCGAAGTCCCGACGAGCGTTCCGGGCGTACCGAGTGAAATCCTCGACGCGCGCAGCCAGTGGGAAGACAAGGACGAATACGACAAGACCGCCAAGGAACTGGCCGGCTACTTCGTCGAAAACTTCAAGAAGTACCCGAACATGTCCGAAGAAATCATCGAGGCCGGTCCGGTCGCTTAAAAATGAAAAACAAACTGCTGGATCTGTTTTGGACCTACCTAAAAATCGGAGCCTTCACTTTCGGCGGTGGCTACGCGATGATCTCGCTCGTACAGGCCGAGATCGTCGACCGCAAAAAGTGGATCGATCAGACCCAGTTTTTAAACATGATCGCGATCTCCCAGGCCACGCCTGGGGTCATTGCGATCAATACCGCGACCTTCGTCGGTTATGAGATCGGCGGCTTTTGGGGCTCGCTCCTGGCCACTTTGGGGGTAACGATCCCGTCGTTTGTCGTCATTGCGATCATCTCGACGTTTTTGACCTACTTTTTATCCCTTGAGTGGATCGCTTACGCCTTTAACGGGATCCGCGCGGGCATCATCGTCTTGATCTTCGACGCCGTCATCAAGATGCGAAGGTCGGTGAGCCCGAACGCCTTTAACTTCATCGTCGGCGCCGCGGCTTTTTTGCTCGCGACCTTTACCGACATCAGCGTCGTAATTCTTATCTTAATCGGAGGCGTACTCGGGATCATCTGGCAGGTCTACATCGTTAAAGCTTACGAAGGAGAGAAAAATGAGTGAGCTCTTAACGCTGTTTTTCGTCTACTTCGAGATCGGCCTGTTCACGATCGGTGGCGGCTACGCGATGATCCCGCTGATCCAACAGGAGATCGTAAACCACTACCACTGGATCACGCTCCAGGAATTTACGGACTTTATCGCGATTGCCGAGTCCACCCCCGGCCCCTTTGCCGTCAATACCGCGACCTTTGTCGGAATGCGTGTCGGCGGCCTGCTCGGAGCATTCTTTGCGGTCCTGGGTTGTATCCTGCCATCCTTTATCATCATTTTGATCATCGCCAAGTGGCTTAAAAACTTTCAGGACAACAAGTTCGTAAAAGGCGCGCTGTACGGGATGATGCCGGTCGTGATCGCCCTGATCTTAAACGCCGTATTTATCCTGTTTTTAAACAACGTCATGAATACGACGCTTTCGGACTTTAGCCTTGCCGGCTTTGACTGGAAAGCCCTGGTCTGTTGTGGGATCGCGGCTTTTATCTACTACAAGTTTAAGATCCATCCGATTCTTTTGATCGTAATCTGCGCGGGGCTCGGCCTGATCTTTTACGGTTTACCCACGCTTTTTTAAATCATGGAAATCATTTTAGCCTCGGCTTCCCCCAGACGTAGAGAGCTTCTTAATACGCTCGTCCCGGACTTTGAGGTGATCGTTAGCGACGTCGACGAAAACATCAAAGAAAACGATCCGGCCGAGCTGGCCATGAAACTGGCCCGAAAAAAAGCCCGGGCCGTCTACAAGGAACATCCGGGAAGCCTCGTTATCGGTGCCGATACGGTCGTCTGTCACGACGGGAAGGTTTTTGGAAAACCAAAGGACGAGAAAGAAGCTTTTAAAGTCCTAGGCCTTCTTTGCGGAAGCACCCATCAGGTGATAACCGGTGTGTGCTTGATCTCAGAAGACGGCGAAGATCTCTTTTACGAGTCTTCCGACGTACGTTTCGGAGAGCCTTCCGAAGCGGAACTAAAAGCTTATATCGCTTCAGGCGATCCGTTCGATAAGGCCGGCGGTTACGGTATTCAGAACTTACCGGAAAGTTTTCATCCAACGGTCACCGGAAGCCTTAACAACGTGATCGGCCTTCCGACCGAAAAACTAAAAAAGTATCTAAAAATCAACACAAAGAATTTTTCCGCTTAAAAAAGTATACTAAATTATTTTAATAACTTACTTTATCTAATTAATGAAATAAGTTTACAACAATAAGTAAAAAATTAATTAAAATTTGAATATATTGTATTTAAATTTTAAGATAAATTTAATTTTCCGCTTTTTTAAGACAAATCGGTTAGCTAAACCCATTTTTCTGATATACTAATTACGATTAGGTGCCATTATGGAGAATAGGGAAACAGGTGAGAGACCTGTGCGAACCCATCACCGTAAGCGCGAGCCGCCTGCAGATGCCACCGCTTGGGAAGGCGCAGATACGGCTATGACCGCGAGCCGGGAGACCTGCCTAATATTAGAAGTTATTGGATGACGGTAAAGTCCATGACGTGTACTCACGTCATGGGCTTTTTTTTATTTTTAAAGGAGAGTTTATGGAAGAAAAACTACAGGAAATCATCGAACAGATCGAGCCCGCGAGCGAACAAGCCCGCGCGGCGGCCAAAGCGGAAGCAGAAGGCAAAGCCATGCCACCGTGGGCCCTCGGACGCCTACTGGATCTGGCCGTAGATCTGGCCGGAATGCAGCACAAAGACCATCCCATCACCGGAAAGAAGATGATCTTTACGATGGCTTCGGACCACGGCGTTGCTTCCGAAGGGGTATCTCCCTACCCGAGTGATGTAACGCTTCAGATGGCCGGAAACATCTTACTGGGCGGTGCTGGCGTATCGATCCTATCGCGTGAATCCGGCGCCGACGTTCGTCTCGTCGACATGGGTATAGACGCGGACATCTCGGATCTTCCGGGTAACGAAAACTTACGAATCGGTAAAGTCCGCCAAAACAGCGAAAACCTGCACACGGGCCCGGCCATGACTCGCGAAGAAGCCGTCCAGGCCCTGCTTAACGCTTACGAGATCGTTTCCGACGCCATCGAAAACGAAGGCGTAGAAATACTCGGAACCGGAGAGCTCGGCATCGGAAACACAACTCCCGCGACGGCCATTCTTTCGGTGCTTACCGATACGCCGGTAGCGGAAGTGACAGGCAGAGGTTCGGGACTCGACGATGAAGGCCTAAAGAATAAGATCAAAGTCATCGAAGAAGCCATCGACGTCAATAAGCCCGATAAAAACGACGCCATCGACGTACTCGCCAAGGTCGGCGGGTACGACATCGCGGGAATTGCCGCGACCATCCTCGCCGCGGCGGCCCACAAAAAACCGGTCCTCGTCGACGGGTTCATCTCAACGGCCGGAGCCCTTATTGCTTATGCCCTCGAGCCCAATACGGCCGATTACATGATCCCTTCGCACCGTTCGGTCGAACCGGGACATGACAAAATGTGGGAAACCCTAAAAAAAGAGCCGCTGTTGGATCTTGACCTAAGACTCGGCGAAGGTACCGGGGCTGCTCTGGCGATGCATCTCGTCGACAGCGCCGTAGCCATCATGGACGATATGATCACATTTGAAGGTGGTGGCGTTTCCGATTCGGACATCGCTTCCATTGAAAATTTTGAGTAGTTAGAAGCCGCATTTGCGGCTTTTTTTCTGCCTACCGAAGCTGATTTGTGAACTTCAGATAAATATTAAACTTTTGGATTTAAGCCGTTTACACTTTAGCGTGTGAAAGTATATAATCCATTTGGATTTATTAAGAGGAGTGTTAACTTGAAAAAATTACTTTTATTCTTTACGGTCCTCGTAATGGGGATCTTTTTGTTCACGGCTTGTGGTGGCACCTCCGATAGCGGGGAGACAACCGCAAATCCTGACAACGACGATCAAACCTTTGTCATCGGTGTAGACGATCAGTTCCCACCCCTAGGTTACCGCGACGAAAGCGGTGAAATCGTCGGTTTTGACATCGACCTGGCAAAAATAGCCGCCGAAAAACTGGGAATGGATCTGAGGGTCCAACAGATCGACTGGGCCGCCAAAGAGCTCGAACTCGAACAGGGCAATATCGACGCCATCTGGAACGGACTTACGATCACACCGGAACGCGAAGAGGTCATGCTCTTCACCGACCCGTACCTTGAAAACGAACAGGTCGTCGTGGTTCCAAAAGACAGCGAAATCAAGACCGTTTCGGACTTAGCGCTTAAAAAAGTCGGGCTTCAGTCCGGGTCTTCGGCCGAAGACGCGCTGACGGGTAACCCCATCAGCGACCAGGTCCAGGAAATTGTCACCTATGACGATAACGTCGCGGCACTTCAGGATCTTTCGATCGGTCGTACCGACGCGGTCGTCGTCGATTTGGTCGTCGCCAACTGGTACATCAAAGAAAACAATTCCGATTACGTTGTTTTGGAAGAAGCCCTGGCTCCGGAAAAATACGGGGTTGCGGTCGCCAAAGACAACACGGAACTTCAGGAAAAACTGAACGCGGTCCTAGACGAAATCAAGAGCGACGGAAGCGGAGAGGAAGCTTCCATCCAGTGGTTTGGGTCCAATATCCTCTATTCCGAATCCTAAAATCACAATGTAGCGGCAGCAACTGCCGCTTTTTTTCTTATGGATAATTTTTCATCTCAGATTGGCTTATATTTACAGGGCACTCTGGTCACCTTATCGATCTTTGCGATCACCCTGATCATCTCGCTCCCACTCGGTTTTATCGTGACCTTAATGCTCAACAGCAAAAACAAACTCATCAGCTCCTTTGCCGACGCGGTCGTTTACGTCATCCGCGGAACGCCCCTTCTCTTACAGCTCTTGTTCGTCTACTTCGGTTTTCCGCTGATCCCGGTTATCGGAAAATACCTGACCTTTAGCCGGTTCGTCTCGGCCTGCATCGCTTTTGCCATCAACTACGCCTGTTACTTCGGTGAGATCTTCCGGGGCGGACTGCTCTCGATCGACAAGGGGCAGTGGGAAGCGAGCAAAGTCCTGGGCCTTACCCGTTTTGAAACGCTCACCAAAGTCATCATTCCCCAAATGATACGGGTATGTCTGCCGAGTATCAGTAACGAGACGATCACGCTCGTAAAAGATACCGCCCTCGTCAGCATCATCGGTGTTGCCGAGATTTTGCACTACTCCGAAGCGGCCGTCAACCGCGAAGGCACGCCGCTACCGTTTTTGGTAGCCGCCGCTGTGTATTTGATTATTAACTTCTTCGTAACGGTCGTCTTTAAACGACTGGAGAAAAATTATGAGCAGTAAAATTATTGAAGTAACGGACCTAAAGAAGCGCTTCGACGATAACACGGTCCTTAAAAATATCAGTTTTGACGTGGAAAAAGGCGACGTCGTATCGGTGATCGGTTCTTCCGGTAGCGGTAAATCGACCCTACTGCGCTGCCTGATCGATCTTGAAAAATCGGACGGCGGAACGATTAGCATCGAAGGTAAAAAACTCATCGACAATGGCCGGTACGCCCCACCCAAGAGCGTGCGAAGCATTATCTCGAAGATGGGCATGGTCTTTCAACACTTTAACCTCTTTCCCCATCTGTCGGTCAAGGACAATCTCTTACTCGCGCCAAAACAAAGAAAGCTTAAGAGTGAGCCGGAGCTCGAAGAAGAAGCGAGACAGATCTTAGAAAAAGTCGGACTTCTTGAAAAAATCGAAGCCATGCCGAGCCAGCTTTCCGGTGGGGAAAAACAGCGCGTCGCGATCGCCCGAGCACTGATGATGCACCCGGATATCATTTTATTTGACGAACCCACGAGCGCGCTCGACCCGGAACTCACCGGGGAAGTTTTAAACGTTATTGAGGCTCTGGCAAAAGAGAAAATGACGATGATCATCGTCACCCACGAAATGGGCTTTGCAAAGCACGTCTCGAGCAAAGTCCTGTTCATGGACGACGGGATCATCTTAGAAGAAGGAAGTCCAAAGGAGATTTTTGAATCCCCTAAAGAAAAGCGCACGTCTGAATTTTTATCGAGTATTATCCGCTGATTTATTCAAGCTCCGGTCCGTGGTCGAGGACCGTAGAAGCTTTCTTTAAGATCTCAGGAATATCTAAGTGCTGTGGGCAGCTTCTTTTGCAGTTCCCACAGCCGATACAGTCCTGAGCCGGCGCGTAGTCTTTAATAAGACCCGCGTAAAAATAATGGGCCCTGTTGTCATTCGGGTACAGAAGGTGGCTATTGTAAGCTTTAAAGACTTCCGGGATTCGGATGTTTTTCGGGCAAGAATCCAAGCAGTACCGGCAGTCGGTACAGGAAACCAGGTTTTTTTCGCCGTAATAGTTACGTACGCTTTTAAGTAAAGCTAGATCGGCCGCTTTCAGTGGTCTTTTGTCTTTAAAGGTCTTAATATTCTTTTTAAGCTGCTCTGGAGTCGACATCCCACTTAAGATCCTTTCGATCCCCGGCTTTTCGAGTACAAAACGAAGGGCCACGTCCGCGGGATCTGTCTCCGGATAATCTCGCATAATTTCACCTGGGAGGTTGGCGAGCAGTCCCCCTTTGACCGGTTCCATGATAAAGGCCGGTATTTTCCTTTTGTTTAAAATCTCAAGAAGTTTTTCGGACTTGATGATGGGATCGTCAAGATCGAGGTAGTTGTACTGGATCTGTACGAAATCGACCGGATACTTATCTAACAGTTCTTCAAGAAGCTCAGGCGTTCCGTGATAGGAAAAGCCGAATTTGGCGATATCCCCCCGTCTTTTTTTCTGCTCTCCCCATTTAAAACAGTCGAGCCCTTCGTAGATTCGGGTGTTAAAGCCGTCTTCGACGCTGTGAAGTAGGTAGTAGTCGATATGATCCGTACCCAAGCGCTCGGTCTGGGTCTTAAAAATGCGGTCGCGGTCGCTTTTATCTCTCAAACACTTGGCCGGAAGCTTTGTCGCAAGATTAAAGCGGTCCCTGTCATGCCTTAAGACCACGGCTTTTCCCGTAATGATCTCGGACTCCCCGCCATCGTAGACGTAGGCCGTATCGAAGTAGTTTTGTCCCGAAGCAAGAAAGGTGTCGACCATCTCACAGGTCGTGGCCAAATCGATTTTTCCGTCTACCTTCGGAAGCCGCATCATTCCAAAACCAAGTTCACTCAAGTTTCTACCTCCAACAAAGTTCTTTATATTCTACCACAGACGAAAAGCCTTACTTCTTTTTCGACCACTTCCTTTAAGGCGCAAAAAATCCGGCCAATGATGACCGGATCATTTTTTATTCTTCCTTACGTTTTTTGATCTCTTCGATCATAACCGGTATTACTTTCATCACGTCTCCGACGATCCCGACGTCGGCGACGTCAAAAATCGGCGCGTCCTCGTCTTTGTTGATCGCTACGATATAACCCGAATTGGTCATCCCGGTCACGTGTTGCGTGGCTCCCGAGACGCCACAAGCGATATAAAGCGCCGGGGATACGATCTTTCCGGACTGTCCGACCTGATGGTCACGCGAGACCCATTCGTCTTCGATGGCCGGACGGGTCGCCCCTACAACACCACCTAGGAGATCGGCCAGTTCTTCGACCAAGTGATAGTTTTCTTTACTGCCCATGCCCCGTCCGCCGGTGACGATCACTTTGGCTTCTTCAAGATTTACGGCTTCGGAGATCTCTTTAACGGAATCGACGACTTTCGATCTTATTTCTTCTTCCGGAACCTCTACAGTTTCCGTTACGATCTCGGCCTTTTGTTTTTCTTCCGGTTTTGAAAAAGCGCCCGAACGGACCGTCGCCATAAGCGGCAGGGTTTTTAGCTCGATATCGTTTAGGACCGTACCTCCGTAAACGGGTACCGTCCACAGAATCTGATCGCCTTCGGTCTTTAGATCGATTACGTCCTGGGCGCTTCCCAGACCGAGACGTTTTCCAAGGCGGGCCGTAAGCTCTCTGCCGAGCGGGGTGTTTCCGGCAAGAATTGCGGCAGGATTTACCTTTTCGACGATTTTTTCCAAACCATAGGTCAGCGCGTCGTTGTTTCCGTCTTTAAAGTTTTCGTCTTCTACGCTTATAACTTCATCGCACAAAACCGAAACCTTATCGACGGCAGCCGCGTTGTCCTCTCCCATAACGAGCCCGATCACTTTTCCCCCCGTGAGACCGGCTAGTACTTGCGCAGGTCCGAGAGCTTCAAGACCTACTTTGACCGCGCCGCCTTCTTTTTGTTCCACAAAAACCAGAACGTCTTCACGATTGTCCCAATTCATTTGCGCCTCTCTTTATAAAACCTTAGCCTCTGCCATCATCTCGACGGCCTTAACGGCAGAATCTTCAACGGTTTCTTCCTGGATCTTTATGCCCGCTTCGCGTTTTGCCGGTTCGTAGACTTTTATAATTTCTACATTCGGCTCGCCGGCTTCGGCACCTTCCAGTTCGGCTGCCGACAGGACCGGTATTTTCATCTTACGGGCCGCCATCTTGCTTTTGATCGTTGGATAACGCGGGTCGTAAGGCGGTTTGTTTACGGTGACGACGCAGGGGGTCACACTCTCAACCAGGTGGTAACCTTCTTCCGTCTCCTGTTTTCCTCTGATCCCCTCATCGGTCTGTTCGATGTCGACGAGATCGCAGATTATTCCCGTACCTAGGGTTTCGGCTAGCTGTGGCCCAAACTGACCGGTCGCCCGGTCCGTTGCTTCACGTCCGCAAAAGATGACGTCAAAAGGTTTTCCGCGCTCGTCTTCGAGCTGTTTGATGGCAGCAGCGATTATCTCGCTTCTACCCAGCGTATCCGCGTTTTCAAAGGCGGGATCGCTAATTAGGTAGCCCTTATCGGCCCCGACGGCTAAAGAGTTTTTGATCGCGTTTCTGGCTTCTTCCGGACCTACGCTAACGGCCGTTATCTCTCCCCCGACCGCTTCTTTAAAGCGCGTCGCCATTTCAAGAGCGTACGTATCAAAGGCGTTGACGACGTTTGTCACGTTGTCCAGATCGACTTCTTCGGTTCCCGGTTTAAGATAAATTTCTACCGAATCGTCCGGCACTTGTTTTAAGCAAAGTAAAATATCCATACTTAAAACCTCCCAATCGTGTTGTTGGCGACCACGATACGCTGAACTTCGTTGGTCCCCTCAAAGATCTGGAAGATCTTAGCGTCCCGAAGCAGCTTTTCTACCGGATATTCACGGCTGTACCCGTAGCCACCGAACATTTGAATGGCTTCCGAAGCCACGTCCATGGCTATATCCGAAGCGTAACATTTGGCGATGGCAGATTCTTTGCTAAAGGGCAGACCTTCATCCATACGCGTCAAGGAATGAGCGACCATTTGCCTGGCTGTTTCAATTTTTATGGCCATGTCTGCAATCTTAAACTGAAGAGCCTGGTTCTTTAAAATGGGTTTACCGAACTGAACGCGTTCTTTACCATAAGCGATGGCTTCTTCCATCGCGCGCTGCGCGATACCGGTAGCAATACAGCCCATCCAGGTTCTGGCCTGGTCTAACGTCTGCATCGCTATGGAAAATCCCTGGCCTTCTTCTCCGATTAAGTTCGAAGCCGGGATACGAACGTCTTCAAGTACGACGTCGCAGGTATTTGAGGTACGAATACCCATCTTGTCTTCTTCTTTACCGACCGAAAGCCCCGGCGTGTCTTTTTCTATGAAAAACATCGACATGCCCTTTACGCCTTTTGACTTATCGGTCATGGCCGTGACGCAGTAAAAATCGGCTACGCCGCCGTTTGTGATGAAGCACTTGCGGCCGTTTAAAACGTATTCGTCCCCATCTTTAACCGCCGTCGTTTTTCCCGCGCCCGCGTCGGATCCGGCTCCCGGTTCGGTCAGGCAAAACGCCCCAAAGCCGCCATCGACGATAATGTCGCAGGCGCGTTTTTTCAGATCTTCGCTTCCGGCGATGAGTACCGGTTTGGTCCCAAGACCGCTGGCGGATATGGTCGTAGCAAATCCGGCGTCGGCTTTGGCCATTTCTTCAAACAGAGCTGCCACGTCGACGCGGCTCAGACCGAACCCGCCGTATTCTTCGGGGATCTCTAGCATCTGTAGCTGCATATCGATCGCCTTATCGTAGATTTCTTTTGGCCACTCGCCCGTTTTATCGTATTCTTTGCTCTGTTCTTTTACTTCGTTTTCACAAAAATCCCGTACGGCTTCCAGTAAATCTTTAGCTTCTTCTGATATTAAATAAGCCATTTCAACCTCCAGTATTTATAATTTGTAGCAAACTTTTCCAGGATTTAGGATCATGTTCGGGTCAAAGACTTCTTTGATCCCTTCCATCAGGTGCATGTTCACCGGGCCGACCATTTCGGCCAAATAATCGATTTTACCGTGTCCGATCCCGTGTTCGCCTGAAATCTGTCCTCCGAGTTCCGTAGCTTTTTCATAGGCCCGTTCCATGAAATCCGCGACCTGCCGTTCAAATTCCTCTTCGTTCATATCGTTCGAACAATTGTAAATGTGCAGATTTCCGTCTCCGGCGTGGCCAAAGCTCTTAACTTCAAAATCGTAATCGTCGGCAATCGTATTAATAAAGTTGACGTAATTAGCGATCTCATTGACCGGAACGACGACGTCGTTTTCGTCGAGTAGTTTTGTGTTGGCTTCTATAGCTTCTAAGAAAGTAGAGCGGGCTGCCCAAGCGTCTTTTTTAAGTTGTGGCGTATCGGCTACCAGCACATCGAGGGCGCCGTTTTCAAGCACTACTTCCGCCGCGCGTTCGATGATCTCATTGAGTTCGTCTTCGCTGTCACCGTCAAACGTAATGAGTAGATAAGCGTTGATATCCGTGCCTTCAAACGTCTGTGGGAACGTGCTCTTACCTAGGTACGCTTCACTTAACCGGACGATTTCACGTTCCATGAATTCCAAAGCCTGCGGATGAAGATTGGCTCTCAGTAGTTTTGGCACGGTCGCTATGCAGTCCTCTAAGTTTTCAAACAGAACGACTAGGCTGATGACTTCTTTAGGAGCCGGAATTAATTTTAACGTCATTTCC